>JBMFPI010000005.1:0-25383 GCA_049969195.1 Armatimonadota bacterium | reverse complement strand
GCGGCCCCGTCCAGTCGGCGGTTCCTCGTCCGGCGATCACCATCCAGCCCAACGGCCGGCCGGCGCTGGCGTACTTCCTCAGCAGCTCCTCATCGTCTGAGCTCAAAATGGCGTCGTACGACGGGAATTCCTGGTCAACACAGACCGTGGCAATCGGCGATGCGCTGACGCTTGGCCACTGCTCGATCTGTGTTACCGGGTCCGGAATGCCTCTGATCTGTTACCAGGATCCCGCGACAAGCAGCCTGAAGAACGCCTGGAAGGCAGGTTCGACCTGGTTGACGGAATTTGTTGACCCCGCGCCTTACAACGGCACGTGTCCCTCGATGAAGCTCGATGGGCTTGGCAATGTAGAGGTCGCGTACTTCGACACCTGGAGCTACAACGTCAAGTTTGCCTGGGCAATAGCCCCCAGAACGATCTCGGATGCGAAGTCTCTGCCGGACGGGCAACTTGTTCAGATATCAGGGATCGTAGCCTCGACCGACTCGGGAGACTTTGACCGGCTGCTCTACGCGCAGGACGCGGACCGCGTCAGCGGGATCCGACTTCAGTTCTCAGGTCAGGCACCTGATATCACGCGCGGCGACATCCTGGACGTGCAGGGCGTGCTGACGACCGTCGGCGGTGAACGCGCCATTCAGGATCCTCTAGTGGCCGCGCTGTAGAACGGGATTGTTGCGATAGAGCGCAAACCCCTCTTGGGCAATTCGACGCTGCTCAACTAATCGGGTGAGCCGCCGTAAGCGCGCCTATCGCGGCGAGAGCTTCCAGCTGGAAGTCGCTTTCCTGCGACCTTCTGGGAGCATAGTTCGAGAAGGTTTTTCCCGGGCTGACGTTGAAACTGCAGGCGGAGGTAGCATAGCAATGAAACGTTCGGAAGTAATTCAAGCTCGCAAGCGCGCGGCTCTCATGCTCGAGGATGCGGGTATCGCGATTACCCCGGAAGAACTCGAGAACATGGAAGTAGCTGACTTCGGCCTGGGCAGATTGGAAACTGAGGGGCTGGAGATTATCGTCTACCAGAACAACGACAGATACTGCGCCAAGGAGCTAGTTCTTTTCCCATACCAGACGTGCCCAGAGCACAAGCACCCGCCGGTTCAAGGCCGCCCCGGTAAGCAGGAAACTTTCCGCTGCCGGAAGGGGGTCGTGTACCTTTACGTGCCCGGTGAACCGGCCGTCTCGCCCAAAGCCAAACCCCCGAGCGAGTACTACACGGTGTTCCACGAGATTGTGCTCACCCCCGGTCAGCAGTACACGCTTCCGCCGGAAACGCTTCATTGGTTTCAGGCTGGGCCGGAAGGGGCAATCGTGTCGGAGTTTTCGTCGCCGAGCGTGGATGAGGCCGACATATTCACGGATCCCAACATAAAGCGCGTGCCGGTCGTGGAGGATTGAGGGCTTCGCCCGACGCGCGGTCGGCTCGGGTTCGGGCAAGAAAGTTCCGATCCACGCATGGGGCTGTTCTCAAGGGTTGAGTATCCATCGTATTCGGTTCTCAGGTTGCTACGGCCGGCTAAGGGGGGTTGTTGATATAGAAGGCACACGCGCCTGGATGCCGGCCTGCTGCGGATGTTACGCCAGTTCATCGCCGAAGGGTTCATCGGCTATTCAAGAGCAACGAACCGTTTGGAACGGGAAGGGCAGGACAAATGCCGAGAAAACTGCTTGTTCTCCTGGTGGCAGAGGTATTTGTGCTAATCGCTTCATACTTGTGGGCAAGCTATCGAATCGCCCACGGGTTCGGGTTTCCCCTTGACGACAGCTGGATATACGCGGTCTTCGCCCGCAATCTGGCGGAGGGCAGAGGGCTGGTTTACAACCCCGGCCAGCCGGCATCGCCAACCGGCATCTTGTATGGCCTTATGCTTGGCGGGCTCTACAGCGTGGCGGTTGCGCCCGTTACGATGGCGGTCGTTTCCGGATTTCTGCTCCACCTCGGTACGACGATGCTGGTCTACTCTACTGCGCGCCACCTTGAGCTGGGTCGTGGTCCGTCGGCAGTGTGCGCGCTTGTTTTTGCCGGCATCCCGAGACTTGTCTGGGGCGCGATGAGCGGAATGGAGGTTTCGCTTTACGTTTTTCTGGTAACGCTCGGGATCTACTGGCAGGTGCACTACAGATGGTATGAGGGATCGCGTGCGTACTTTGCAACCGGAGCCTTCGCGCTTGCCGCCTTGACCCGGCCGGAGTGCGGCGCGTTCCTGGCTGCATCTATTGTGGAACGGCTGGTGACGAGCCACAGGTTCGACACCGACAGAGGCGGTGCTGCTGCCTATGCCAGGACCATTCCACTTCACCTCGCACTGTTTGCAGCAATAATTGCGCCAGCGGTAGCCTTCAATATGTGGGCAACAGGTCTACCGCTCCCGCCGGCGTTCTACGCCAAATCGACGCGTCCTGTCGAACCGGGCCTTGTAGCCCTGGTGCAGGACTGTGTCGGGTGTGCATTGCAGTATCTGGGCCAGGCGCTACAGGTGTCGGGACGGGATAATGCGCTCTTGCCTTACGCAGCAATTGCTGGAATAGCTCTGATCTGGAAGTGGTCGTCAACGCGGTCGCGCGCTTCGGCGCTGATCTTACCTCTCGGCTTCCTGATCGTGCCCTCGGCTACGGGCATTCTTGCTAGCACCGGGAGAGGCTCGCAACAGCTCATATTCCAGACTGGGCGCTACAGCGCCTATCTGGTTCCGCTAACAGTGCTGCTTGCTGCAGCGGCATTCGACCTGGCTCGGCCACTGCTGAAAAAGCAATTGGCTCAGCTTGCTGGTATAGCCTTCCTTGCGGCCGGCGCGTGGTTTCTGGTTATCGACAACATCGACGGGGCGATCAAGTACGGTTCGGACGTGCGCTGCATAAACTCGATGCAGGTCGTGATAGGCAAGTGGGCCGCGCGGCTGCCGCAGGGCACGGTGCTCGCCGTCAACGACGCAGGGGCCATTCCTTACTTCTCGCGCAAGAGGATCCTGGACACGGTGGGTGTCACGAATCCCGAGGTCATCCCCTACCTGCGCAAGTATCGGATCAAGCAGCCCGGTCTCATGGAGTATCTGGTCGCCAAGAGGCCGGACTACCTGATCATTTTTCCGCGATGGTATCCCCGCATTGCCGCCAGAACCGATATCCTGCATCCCGTCAAGGTCGTCAAGCTCAGGCACAATACGATTTGCGGCGGGAGCGTGATGGTGGTTTACAAGCCCAGCTGGAAACAGGTAGCCCCGACCAAAACCGTAAGGCCTGCCCTCAAGGCGACACTATGCATCCGGCGAGCATAACGGAGCACAGCGAGGTTGTCGCGATAGAACACAAATCGCGCGTTTTAGGCGATTCGACGCTCATCCCAAACTAAGCGAAAGAATCGCCGAAAACGTGCCTATTGTAAGAATCCGGACTCTAACCGCCGGCCGTACCTATGTGACCAGCCTGCCGATGATCGTTACTAGGAGTCTCACAAGAGCAGTCCGCCTACGCAGGTCGCTTTCACCACGGTGCGGCAAATATCAGACGGCTCGGTTTCGAAAACGTCCTGCTCGAATACTGTGAAGTCGGCCAGCTTCCCAACCTCAAGCGAGCCTTGCAAACGTTCATCAAACCCTGCGTAGGCGCTTCCAGAAGAGTACGCCCGCAACGTTTCTTCCACGGTCAGCCGCTCGGCCAGACTGTGCGGCTCGCGGTTTACCGCTCTGTCAATGAGCTCGACGGCATCGAGTCGCTCGACCGGGCAATCAGACCCCATAGCCAGCCTTATACCTGCACGCAGCATACTCCTGAACGGGTACGCCCAGCGGTATCTTTCCGGTCCAACGCGCTGCCGCGTCCAAAAATCGGTTATAATGAACTGAGGTTGAACACACGCCGGCACATTCAGGTGCGCCATTTCTTCAACGAGCTGAGGGCTCATCTGAGATGCGTGTTCGATACGGTGTCGCAGCCGGTTTCGACGGTTTCCAGACCCCATAGCCAACTCGATGCCTTTCAGAGTGCACTCAATCGCCAGGTCCCCGATTGCGTGAATGGCCGCCTGGAAGCCGCGCGATTGCATCTCGCGCAGAGCATTGGCCAGGTCGTTTTCGTTTCGAAAAAGAACCCCCGAATTCTCGGGCTGGTCTGCATAAGGTTCTTTCAGGGCCGCCGTACGCGCTCCCAGAGAACCGTCCATGAACAGCTTGAGCGCACCGATCTTTAGCCTCAGGTCGCCCGACCCGGTTTTCAGGCCCTGGGAGGCGAGCTCGTCCATCATCCCGAACGGGCAGTGGACGCTGACACGAATCGGCAGGGATCGTTCTTCGTGCAGCGCGCGGATCGCGTCCAGTTCGTCGGAGCCAGATATAATGCAGTGCACACCTGTCAACCCTGCACGTCTTGCCTCTTCCAGCGCCCATACCGCGGCCTGTTTGATTTCGGACGCTGACGGGGAAGGAATCTGACGCCACATAGCCTCAGCGGCGTCTTCTGTCAGAAGACCAGTCCTGAACTGGTGCGAACTGAGCTGTCCCTTCAACGGGGCCAGGGCGGCGGAGTTCGCAACAATCGCGTGCAGACAGACACGCGAAATTACTACCGGGACTTCCGATCCGATGCTGTCGAGATCCTGTCGCGTCGGCCAGCGGCCCTCTGCGAAGAGCTCCTGATCGAAACGTCGGCCTAGGAGCCAGGCCTGGTCAGGGTGTGCTTCACGAAAGCGCCTGAGGTGGTCGAGCATCTCGACGATCGACCTGCACCCGCTGAGATCGGCAGACCGCGTCGCGTCCAGGCCATAATGAATCAGATGGTTATGGGCGTCTATCAGGCCCGGCACGACGGTCCGCCGGCCGAGATCAACTCGCTCCGCCTGCACAGAACCCGAGGCTGCAATCTCCCGCACGTGCGATTCAGATCCGAGCGCGATGATACGGCCGTCGGAGACCGCCATTGCCGTGAAGCGCGTTCCGCCGGCGTCGAGAGCGTAGCCGTTCAGGTTCTCGAAGATCGTCCGGTTGGTCATCAGCATCCGTTTCCTCATTCGCTGTACCAAAGTAAGCATTCGTTGCTGAACGGGCTTTCCCTGCTTGAGGGTATCGCGATAGGCGCGTTTTGGGCTGTTTTCCGGCCTTGGTTGAGGGGCGTCAAATCGCTGAAAGCTCCAGTCTTCCGTTCTATCGCGAAGACCTCACCTGGTATCGGTTCAGTCTTGCACGCGCAAACGTCCAGGGGACCCGTCATCCTGAACTTGATTCAGGAACCATCCAGGCCGCGCCTGCGTGCTGAAACAAGTTCAGCCTGACGCGACTGTTCGAGGAGTTGAACTGTCACCTCGCTTGTTGCAAAAGGCCCTGTTATGTGGTATGATACACGTGGATGGACAAATTGATACGGCTCCAAGGCCCTGCGGTGCGCGTGATTCGTCGAGGAAGTTTTGAGCCGACACTCATACTTTTGGAGCCCTGACTTGACGTGTCCAAGTGGCAGTCCCAATAACCATCGGGAAATCGCGAGGTCCGTCAGGGGGCACCACCCTGGTTCGCTGGGGTTCAAAAACTCGGTAGACACACGGCACATGCGGGGCCTTTATTCACGATCCCGCTGATCAGAGCACCGCGACTGAAACGGGCACGTGGGCTGTTCGAGAGCCCTCCCGGCATCAGGCCGGCAGATTGTTGCCGGCCCGATCTTGTGTTGACCAGTGGAGAGCAGGGGACAGTCAGAGCATTCGACTCGCAAACCGCAATGACCCCGAGGATGCGAGAGCCGTCTGATGAGGTATAAGGCCGCAGCGATGACAGCTGCTCCGACCACTACCCATTGTAACACTTCACTCATTTGAGCCCTGCCACGAGCCCGAGCCGATAGACCGTAAATCCAACCACATACGCAAGGCACATCGAATACGTCGCCGCAAACAACGTCCACCGCCACGAGTTCGTCTCGCGCTTGATGGCTGCGATTGTGGCAATGCACGGGATGTACGTCAGGCTGACAACCATGAAAACGTATGCGGTGAGCGGAGTAAAGGACCGTGCGATTCCTTCCTGCACGCCTCTCGACCGCTCACCGGACCCCGTCGATGCATACAGGACCCCGAGCGTGCTGACCACGATTTCCTTTGCGCCTATGCCGAAAAACAAGGCGACCGCGGCGCGCCAATCCAGCCCGAGCGGATGCACTATCGGCTGAACCAGCCTTCCGAGCTGCCCCACCAGGCTGCTCTCCGAGGCGAACTCCACGCCCCAGGGCAGCGAACCAAGCGCCCAGATGACTACTGAAGAAGCCAGTATCACTGTCCCTGCCTTTGTAAGAAACACGGAAGTGCGTTCCCAAACGTGAATCGCGGTTCCTTTCAACGTCGGCAGACGATATGGCGGCAGCTCCATCACAAACGGTGACGCGGCTTTAGCGAAGAGAGTTTTTCGGAAAAGCTTGCCTGATGCCACTGCGAGCAGCACCCCGAGCGCGTAAATCGAGAATATCACCAGGGCACCGCGTCTTGAAAAGAATATTCCGGTGAACAGTATGTATATAGGGAGCCTCGCCGTACAGGACATCAGCGGCGTGACCAGGATTGTGAGGAGACGGTCTTCGAAGGTTTCGAGCGTTCGCGTAGCCATCACGGCCGGCACGTTGCAACCGAACCCCATAATCATCGGTATGAATGACTTTCCGTGCAGGCCCATCGCGTGCATTGACCTGTCCATAAGAAACGCCGCGCGTGCCATGTATCCGGAGTTCTCCAGGAACGAGATGATCGCGAACATGACGACTATGTTCGGCAGGAAAACTACTACCCCGCCGACTCCCGCGATCACACCGTTCACGAGTAGCGAGACGAGCGGGCCCGGCGGCATCGCACTCTGCAGCCAGGAGCTCAGCGCCGCGAAAGCGCTTTCCAGAGAATCGCCGAAACGGCCGCCTACGTCGAACGTCAGCTCGAACGTCAGAAGCATAAGTGCGAGAAAGATCGGTATTCCGAGCCAGCGATGAAGCAGAATGTTGTCTATGCGGTCCGTGATGGTCGTCGTTTCCGGCGGTTTCGTACGGGTAACTACCTCGCGCAGCAGCCCGCCTATGAACCCGTAGCGGCCGTCGGCAATTACAGCTTCCAGGTCTCCCCCAAAATGCTGCTCGAGGTGCTGCCTTGCGCTGTCGACAGTAGCGAGTGCCAAGGAACCGTCTGGAACGCACTCCGCGAGCCGGCGACGCGCATCTTCGTCTTGTTCCAGTGACTTGACAGTAAGCCATCGCACCGGAACCGGGCAATCCGGCGGCAGATGGAGTGCGGCCTCGACGTTGCCGATCTGGGCCTCAATCTCGGGGTTGTGACGGGTGCTGCGTGGGGGCTGACGGGTTAGATGTCTTGCTACTTCGAGCACCTGTGTCAGCAGCTCGTCCATGCCCAGGCCGCGCGTCGCCTGAGTCGGCACTACGCGCACCCCCAGCAGTTCACTCATACGCTTAGTGTCGATCTCCAGGCCGTGGCTTCTGGCCACGTCTACCATGTTGAGCGCGATAACGGTCGGGATGCCAAGTTCGAGAAGCTGAGTCGTGAGGTATAGATTGCGCTCGAGGTTGCTGGCGTCGACGACGTCTACAATTACATCCACACCGCCGTTGATCAGAAAGTCCCGCGCAATAATCTCTTCCTGCGAATAGGCGGACAGACTGTAGATGCCCGGCAGATCCACAATACGAAACCTGATCCCGTCCTTATACGCAACGCCTTCCTTGCGTTCAACAGTGACCCCGGGCCAGTTGGCCACGTGCTGCCTGGCCCCGGTGAGTTCATTGAAGACGGAAGTCTTGCCGGAGTTCGGATTGCCGGTCAGCGCAACGACTATCTCTTCACGTGGGGCCTGGCTGTCGTCCACAATGTCAGAGGGGGATTCGCGTTTTATCGGGTCACGGCGCAACAATGATGTGCTCAGCCTCGCTTTTGCGCAAAGACAGCAGGTATCCACGCACCTTGATCTCAACCGGATCCCCCAGGGGCGCCTGACGCACGACTTCGACGGGCGTCCCACGTGTAAGCCCCATGTCGAGCAGGCGTCTGCCGACAGGGCCACGGCAGCAAACGCGTGCTATGCGACCCCTTGCACCGACTTCCATCTCGCTCAGCGGCCTGGCGCCCTTCCAGGGTGCGCCGTGTCCGAAACAGCGGCCTCTAACCATCCCCAACGGTTCCTTGATTTCCTTAATGGCTGGTTCTCGCGACAGGCACGTTTTCGGCGACCGCCATACTTTGCTGATAAGCGTCGAATTGTCGAGAACGCTAACTTCGCGTTCTATTGCAACAACCTCTAATAAGGCTGAACTCTTATCGCGGCGCTCTGTCGATGAACTCAACCAGCCTTTCGAGCGTTTCGGCCTTGATGGCGTGCTCGATGCTGCAGGCCTCCGCCTCGGCATCTGCATCCGGCAGTCCGAGCACCTCAACCAGAAAGCGCTTGATTGCGGCGTGCCGGTCCACAACGCTGCGCGCCCGAGTGAGACCCTCCTCCGTCAACTCGACCGTATCATAAGGTTTGTGCCTGACGAGCCCCTTCTGCACCAGGGCGTGCAATGCGCCCGTTACGGAGGGCATCTTGACGTCCATCTCGGACGCTATGTCCTTGACACGCGCCACATCCGATCGGGCCTTGAGGTTATAAATGGCCTCGAGGTAATCCTCCATAGACCGCGTCAGGTTGTCATTCCCCTGTGCCAAGACGTGCCTCGACAGATAAGTTAGGCCTGACTAAGTTAGCCTCACCTAACTATACCATCCGTCCGTCTTTCCTGTCAAGATTTCCGGGAGGGAGGCATGCCTTCATTACTTGCACGCGAAAACGCCGGGCACCCCGTCATCCTGAACTTGGTTCAGGATCCATCCCCTCGGCGCCCGGATGCTGAAGGATGTTCAACGCGACATAATTCCTGCTGGACTGATCTGTCGCCTTTTGCGTAGGCTCATTCCGATAGACCGCAGATCCGGCGTTTTCGGCGACGCGACGCTTCTCAATTAAGCAGCATAATCGCCGAGAACGCGTCTGTCGCAGCGACCTAGCCGAAACAGACGCCCTAGAAAAACAACGCCCCTGGGATGCTAGACTGTCACAATAAGCGTGGCTGCGGTAGGTGATATCAATCAGTTGAAAGGTGTCGCGTCCCTGGGTACGATGCATTTGTGGTCCGTCGGAACAGCCTCAAAGGGTAATAGGGCTCGGCGCTGCGCGAACGTCATCTTGGGCAGAGCGGGGAACAACTATTCATGTGGCAGGATAGATCGTCTTGCGGGCTGTCGGCTCACGGATACCACGACCAGCCCAAGCCGAATATGCTCGCGTTCATTCCCAGGTTTGGCATTCTGAGGCCGGCGTTGGAGTTATGGGAGAACTTGTACTCGAGCGTGATAGCACTCCGCGGACCGGCTCCGTATTGAACCGCAATCCCTATCTGTTCCGTGAAATTAACGCGGGTGGCCTGGGAAGTGAGCCTCCGGTCGAAGCCGGTGACTCCGATGCTGAAATCCCAGGCGATGGCCGTGCTACCTCTGACTGATATGTATCGCCTGATACTGCCAATTGCCGACCAGCCATGGTTATCCGTGTGGCCGCTTTGCCTGGCTAATGCTACCTCCCCTGCCAGCTCCAAGCGCGGCGAGATGAAGCGTCCCAGCCTTAATCTGAACATGTCGAACACGGCGCGGTCCGTTACGATGGCAGGAATCCTGTGGCTCTCGCCATGAGCTGCGCAGAGCGCGATTTCGATTTGGCCGCGGTCCAGCGAGTCGAATCTGAACCGCTCCGGCTGAGGCGAACCAGGACTAAAGTCCGCCATGCACGCACGAGCCAGCACGAAGGACAATGCGATTCCGGTTAGGAGCGTTTTCATACTGCGGCTGCAGGAAACCGACTGTGTATTCAACATAATAAACCCCTTGAACTCCAGAGTCAAGCGCGCCGGCTATCAGTTCAGTCTTGGAAGTGCCGACGCCTGACGCCCCGTTATACCGAACTTGATTCAAGGTCAACCCCTGCGGCGCCTGGATGCTGAAACAGGTTCAGTATGACGTCAGGCTGATCGCCCGGGGCGTGTCGCCCGTGTGCTTTTTGTACTCCGGGAAGCATTCTGACATCGCTTACGGCAAGGCGGCACGGCGGGTAGTTTCCGCAACATATGACCCCTCATCCTATCCCTCTCCCGCAAGAGGAGAGGGAGTGCTGTGCCGCGGCAATTGAGCCTGTTCCGCTTCCGCCGCATAATCCGGCCGAGCCATTCGCGAAGCATATCAACAGCCTCGCTTGCTAAACCGCAGCCCAGCGGTTTAGGATTTGCGCGTGCACGCTCGCGTTGACGCTCTACTTGGCATAAGGTATAATGCCGTCAGTGAAAGATGCATTCGCCGCCGAGGGAAATCACGACGGACGCCGCCAGACAAATCGGAACAGAGGCCTACATTGAGAACCTCTTTTCCTCCATTGCGCCCAGGTACGATCTCATTAACACGCTGCTCAGCCTGACTCGGCACAAAGCCTGGAGGCGGTTCGCGGTAGAGAAGTCTGGGGTAAGCGCCGGTGGGCGCGCGCTGGATGTATGTTGCGGCACCGGCGATTTTGCCTTCGAGCTTGCACGAGTGGTCGGGCCGACCGGCAGAGTAGTCGCGATTGATTTCTCGGCACCGATGCTCAATATCGCCGAGAAAAAGGCCCGCGAACGGGGTTTTCACCAGGTTGAGTTCAGGGAGGCGAATGCGTGCCGGCTTCCGTTCGCCGACAGCTCTTTCGACTGCGCGACCATAGGTTTTGGCCTGCGGAACGTTCCGAGCATAGAGTCAGTGCTTCGCGAAATGACCCGCGTGGTTCGTCCGCAGGGCAGGGTGGTAAGCCTGGAGATTCTGGGGATTCGTTCCTGGCCGGCGGCGACATTCTGGCGGTTGTACTTCGACTTTCTGGCTCCGCACGCAGCGCGGTTGCTTGGAGGACGGCGGGAGGCTTATGAATACCTCTCCCGTTCGGTGAGGGGTTTTGTGACGAGCGAACAACTAGCGGAAATGTTTTCCCGGTGCGGGCTTCGTGACGTCGAGGGCTGTGGGCTTGCACTGGGGGCGGTCTGGGTTCACGTCGGGACTAAAAGCCTCGGACCTGATTGAAACCGGCTTCCAAAGTGGGTTCAAAGACCCTTCGGGGACCGAGCCCGTCGCGAACAATGAGTGGCGCCTTTTGACCCTGGGGCAAATGTCCAAGTCGAACGGGCGGTTTATGTCTCTGGGCTGCAGTCACGCCGGCGGCGGAGGGTTTTCCGACAAACGGGCGTAGTGTTGCAATCAATGTCTGCTCACGCATTGCATTCAAACCAAGCGATAAGCCGTCCGACGTGGGCCGTTCCCATTGCGGATCTGCTCGATGCGGTCGAGGATACGATCGAATCGGCGATTGACTCGCGCATTGATATTGTCTCACACATCAGCACGCACGTCTTTTCCGCCGGCGGCAAGCGGATTCGGCCCGCCCTCGTGATTCTGTCGGCAAGTGCGTGTGGATCGAACGTCGACCGCGGCCGCGTGACAAAGTTAGCGGCGGCGGTTGAGCTGGTTCATACCGCATCTCTGCTACACGATGATGTCGTAGACTCCGCGGCTGCGCGCAGGGGCGTGTGCACCGCCAACTCTCTGTGGGGCAACAGGCTGAGCGTGCTCGGAGGCGACTTTCTGTTGTCCAAGGCTTTCTCCCTTCTGGCCTGTGCAGAAAGCACCGAAATACTCTCTGTGCTGTCCTCCGCTGCTGTCTCGATGGCCGAAAGTGAGATGTTGCAAGCAGCGAGCGAGGGCAGTCTTGATTGCTGGCGCGCGAACTACTGGCAGATAATTCAGGGCAAGACGGCGGCTCTTATGGCCGCGTGTTGCGAGTGTGGGGCGCTGCTCGCTGGTGCCGACGCAGGCTTGCGGCAGGCATTCTCAGAATACGGCACCAGCGTGGGCCTTGCGTTTCAGATAACGGACGACCTGCTTGACATAGTCGGGAATCCTGCACAGACCGGAAAAGACGTGGGAACCGACTTGATGAACGGCAAGTTCACACTGCCCGTTCTGCTGGCATACGAAAAGGATAGTGCGCTTATCAATGGGATGGTCGGCTCGGGTAGGCTCTCGCGCGAAGATGCTCGCCGTGTGGCGGCTCTTGTGCTGGAGCACGGCACGGCAGAACAAGCGCGACGGGTCGCGCAGGACTACGCCGACAGAGCTTGCCGGGCACTGGACGCAGTACCCGAATCTGGGCACACGTCGGCCCTCAGAGCACTGGCAGGCTCGCTGGTGCAGCGGGAAGCCTAGATCTGCTTGTCCCATTGCGGGTCCGGGGGCCGCGGGGTGGGCCGGCTAGATGTGGTGAAGCCTCTTCTTCAGCCTCTCGAGGGCCTCGCGGGCTTTTGTGTAGTTGGGGTCGATTTGAAGCGCGCGTTCGTATTCGTATTCCGCCTCAGTGGTAATTCCCGTTGCTTCGTAGGCCTGGGCGATATTGTAGTGTATGCTGGCAACCGCCGGAGCGATCTGCTCAGCTACTTTGAACGCGCCTATTGCGGCATTGAATCTGTTTTTCGCGGCATAAGCGGCGCCTAGGTAGTTGAAAGCTTTGTAGTTGTTGCGATCGAGCCGGGTGGCAGCTTCGAGCTCCTCAATAGCCTTGTCGCAGTCGCCGGCCTTGAACGCCTGAACCCCAAGCCGAAAATGCTCGTCTGCCTCGCTCATCGTCGCGTCACCCGTGCATTGATGTAGCGGACGTTCTTCCACCCAAGCACAGTATAACGGCGCCTGGCTCTGCTGTCAATCCGGCGTCTTAGGCGATTCTACGTTCCTCAACCAATCCGGAGCATCGCCAAGGACGTGCCTATCTTACACCAAACCGGGCCGGTCTCTTGCCAAATCGCTCGCTGACGCAATACAATATACTCGCGCTGAACCCGAGTTTCGTCGCAGGCGCTTTTCGTTTTCTTGCCTGTGACCTGGAGGAACGCAGATGAGATTGCAAGGTACATGGACGGCCATAATCACGCCTTTTGCGCCCGACCTTTCGGTAGATTGGGAGGGCCTTGAAAAGAACGTTGAGTTTCAGATCTCACAAGGGGTCGACGGGCTTGTGCCTACGGGCACCACGGGCGAGTCGCCGACTCTCGATTGGGCCGAGCACAATGGAGTCATCGACCGCGTGCTGGCATTGTGCAAAGGCAGGTGCGGAGTTCTCGCCGGCACGGGGAGCAACTCGACGCAGGAAGCGGTCGAAAGCACAAGGCACGCGGTTGATTCAGGCGCTGAGGCGGTCCTGATGATGGACTGCTACTACAACGGCCCGTCTTCTCAGGAATTGCGCGACGACTACTACGCCGTGGTTGCCTCGCAGTTTCCGAACACGGCGATTGTGCCCTATGTGATTCCCGGCCGAACCGGCACTGCCCTGAGCGTAGAGGATCTTGCCATTCTCGCTCACGACTACCCGAACGTAAAGGCGGTGAAGGAAGCCACTGGCGATCTAGGACGCATGGGCAGGACCCGGCAGCTTACCGGCGACTCGTTTTCGATCCTGAGCGGGGATGACGACCTGACATTCAAGATGATGACCGATCCGGCCATACGAGCTAACGGCGTGATTTCCGTCGCGTCTAACGTCGCGCCTGCGGCTGTTCGCAGGATGGTCAATCTGGCAGCCGAGGGCGATTGGGAAGCGGCGCGCGCTGCAATGGAGGCCGTCAGTCCGCTTCTTGGTGTGGTGACCGTCAAGGTAGACAACCCCCGCCGGTTGCCGTCTGGAGAAACGGTTACGGTCAACGACAGATACCGCAACCCGCTTCCGATCAAGACATTGATGGCGGGTCTGGGGATGCCGTCCGGATCGTGCAGAAAGCCGCTCGGAAAAATGACCCGGGCCGGGATCGAAGTCATAAGGGATGCCGCACGGCAGGTCTGGCGCCGAAACCCGGAGGTACTAGCGCCCATCGGCGAGTTCTTCGGGGTGGACGTGGGCGCAAGAATCGAGGACGATCGGGTCTGGGCCGCGCTCGAGGCCGGCGGTTAGTATCGCGCCTGAGGGGTAGCAGGAGCGCGCATTGGGCAGAACGCGCTGGTGTGTGATCAAGGAGTCCCGTCGATGGCCATAAGGAAGATCCTATTTGCTGTAGCGGGGATAATTGTGCTGCTCGGCGCGTCCCAGCTCGTATTCGCAGGGTGGTGGGTGGAACGAGTGCTTGGCATAGTCGAGTCCAGCCTGTTCTACCTTTGGGGACTTCCAGGGCTGCTTTTCGGCGTAGTCCTGCTCATCGGAATAATGGATCGTGCAGTCGGGCTCAGGCTTTTCTTGGCTGCAGTAGCAGTGATCTCTATCGTCGTCGGCGGCGTTCTGCTTGCCCAACCGGAGTTTGCCCGCGATGTCCTCGGAACCCTTTTCGTGAAGCGTTCGCCCGCTGCCCAGAAGTTTGACTTACTCCTCGGAGGGCTTGTGAGGATTGCCGTTGGTGCGATTCTGTTCTATGCTCTGATGACGCCTGAAGGTTCCAGGCCGGACTCAGGTGAGCGCGCTGCACAGCCCGACGATGCCGCTCGCGAGCCGTGAAAGAAGGGAAGAACCGTGTCTTTGCCGGGCTGTTGCGTTCGGCGCGTTTTTGGCGATTCTCCCGCATAGTTGAGGAGCCGCGAGTCGCCGAAGACGCCGGGCCTGAGTTGTATCAGAACAAACTCATCCTTGCCTGGCACCGGGCTCAAGGAGTTGTTCACCGATGAGGCTGTCACGCATAGCTACAATGCTGGCCCTGACAACCGCAGTAGCAGCCTGTCTTGAGACTGGGGCCGCCGGCACTAGCGACGTCCTCGCCGGGAATAGCGATCCCAGGCTCGAGCAGAAGATCAGTTTCTCCACCGATGGGTCCCGCGTTCTGGAAGTTCTGGCGAAGCTTTCGGAGTCAACCGGAGTCGGCATGATTGCCGGGGCGGATGATAACGACTGGATGGTCTACGATCGCAAAGTTATCATCCACGTCGCCGACATAAAGCTCATTGAGTTGATGCGTGCCCTGAGCTCGGTCTTGAGGTTTGAATGGAGCAGGACCGGTGAAGAGGGCAAGTGGGCCTATCAGCTTCAGCAGAGCAAAGAGCAACATGCGGAGGAACAGTCGCTGCGGGCTGCTGCCGACGACGCACAGGCCAGGCAGTTTCGAGAGAAACGTGAAAATGTCATCGCCGACCTGGTGAACCTGAGTTCGCTATCCGAGAAAGACGCTTCCGCTCTGAAAACTACGGAACCGTGGCGTTATGTCCTGGCCACGGAGCCGCTCGGCAGGGATGTGGCAGAGTTCATCAATTCTTTTCCTGAGGCTCGCAACGCGCTCGTTCAGGGCACTGAGGCTACGTTCGCCGTCTCATCGCTTTCTCCGAACCTGCAGGAGACGGTCCGGCGAATCGCTTTTTCTTACGATTCCCTGATCCACGGCATAGGGGCTTCTGAGAATCATAGCGAGCTTCTCTCAAGATTCGACAAGCTGCAGATTACTATCAATCGCCGCCGGCTCTCAGGTGCGCAGGACGCGCTTTCGAGAGCCATACTGGGCCGGATCACGATCGGCGGCGAGGACGACTCGTTTGACATTCCGGTCCTAGATCCGTCCAGTCGGGTTGCGAGGGCTCTCGGGACGGCTATAGTTGCCCTGAAGTCGGGAGTCTCCAAGGAAGATGTGGCAAAGCAGCTACAGAGCGAATTAGCTGAAGTTGCCAAGTCTTCCACGACTGGCGACACCCCGGCGCGCGACATTGCGTCGGACCCGGCACTTCGGCGAAAAATCCGGCTATTTGCGCAGCCTACTTCGGCCACTCTGCCTGTGGTACTGAAGGCCCTGGCTGAAAAAACAGGGCTGAACGTCGTATCCGATTACTTTCCGTCTCTACCGGTGTCGATGGACGCACAGGAAAGGACACTCGGGGAACATCTGGAGACGATCAGGGAAAGCTTCGGGTCCAACTGGGAAAAGTCGGGGCGCCTCATTCTGCTCCGCGATAAAGAATGGTTCAGGAAGCGCACGTGGGAAGTTCCTCAGGTCTGGATCGACTACTGGACCAAGCGAGGCGAGCTCAATGACGGCCTGCAGTTTGCCGATCTTGTCCAGATAGCCAATCTGCGCGACGAACAGATCGACCATGCGATTATGCTCACTCCGTCGCTCGTAGCGATGGGTGCCGGAGCGAACCTCGGCCCGGCAGACGGGGGCCGAAACCGCTGGATCCTGCGGTTCTACGCGCTGCTTACGGATGAGCAGCGCACGGCACTTGCCACCCGAGGCCTCGAGGTGACATCGCTTTCGGACGCCCAGTGGGAGGCGCTTCGAAAGGCATTGGCGGCAACCGGCTCGGCCTATGCGGCAGCCTCAAGAGGCTCGCAGACCATCGATCTCACCCAGTCAGGCTCGGGTGGAGCCGACTACATATTCTCCTATCATCCGGGCGACGGTGAGCATCCCGTCACATTTAGGCTTACCACCGGAACGGTTTACAAAACGAGCGATGAAATCGTCCTGCCGAAAAAGAAAATTGTCGTGCCCGCACCCTCTCCGTAATCGCAGGCTACAGACATCCGCAACTCGATTCAGGATCCACCCTTCCGGTGCCTATGTGTTGTAACAGGTTCAGCCTGACGTAATTCTCGGAGAAACGAACCGTCCCGGTTACTCGTCGGTTGCTTCGAATAGGAGGACGACACCGGATAGCCCGGCCAGCTACTGTGTCTTACCCTCGCCGAGTATCGCTTCCGGCTGAAAAGTCTCGCCTTTCCCCACGAGGCTTGCCGCCGATCTGAGACGCTGAGCGGTCCTGCTGAGAAACGCCCCGCTCCGAGCGAAGCCCGCAGTGAGATTGTCTTCGCCCTCGGTTTTCTTGGGATCGTCGGGGTATCGCCACCGGTCCCACGCGGCCGTCAGTCGCTGCGAGAGGCCCTTGTCAACGGCAGCCAGGCGCTCGATCTCGGCAATCGGCCTTTGCAGCACAGAAGCCGCCTCCGAACGTTTGCCCTCGTCCGCCAGCAGCTTCGCTTGTTTGAGACACCCCGCGAGTTGCTCTATGGCGCCGGCCCTCTCCTCGACGTAGGCGCGTATGTCGGCAGCCAGAATCAGCGAATCATATTCCTCGAGGTGGTTCTTGATTTTCGGCCTGAACCTCCGTAGGCAGTCCGAGATGGAGACTGCCGCTTTGGCCACATCCGGCATAGGCGGCGAATCAGTCTTGCCGGATTCGAAGGCATCGCGCGCGTAAGTCCCTACGTCGGCTATCTTGGCATAAGCTTTGATAGAGAGGTCGTGAACCCTGATCAGTGCTTCAGTTACATCGGGAGTCGGATCGGCCCCTAAGAACGATCTGGCAAACGCAGCGACAAACTCGCTTCTGGAACGCAATGGCCCAGACCAAGACATTTCACAGGCGTGGGCGAGCGCAGGATACAACGTATCCGCTATGTAACGCTGGGGAACCCACACGGTTGTTTCCATCCCCAGACACCTGTTGTCCAGGACGATTCTGGCGAAGTTGGAGACGTTGTCCCACGTGTCCGCCATCGGGAGGATTTCCCTGCTCCCCCACACGATGGCCGGACACCCGACAACTTCGAATCCCTTTGCCTTCAGGAACTTGACCGGTTCGGCCGACAGATCGGCTTTATAATCCCAGTGGCAGATTATTGTCTCGCGGGGGACCTGATCTACCGAGCCGCGTCTGTGGAGCAGCACGTCACCCCAGATCATGGGAATCTTTCCGGCTGCCTTGACCAGCTCGCACACACGCCGCAGGTGTTTCCCGACAAGTGCGTCTTCGCCGTCAGCCTTGATTTCGGCACGGCATTTCTCGCAGAATCCGAAGGAAGCTTCGTCGCATCCGGCGTGGATATACTTCGATGGGAAAAGCCCCGCGATCTCGCGATAAATGTTACCCAGAACCTCCCAGGTCCGCGGGTTGGATGTGCAGAGTGTGCCGGGCTTGTCGGGCGATTCGGCAAGGTTGGAAAGTGCGGGCACGCTTGTAATCCACCGCGCGTGGCCCCACGACTCGATTTCCGGAATAAGCTCGATATGTCTTTCCGAGGCGTACCGAATCAGCTTTTTCATCTCGGAGTGTGTGAAGGCGTACTTGGTGGCGAGTTCGGGGTAGCACTTGATCTGGATCGCGCAGCCGTTGTGGTCGGTGAGGTGCATGAAAACCGTGTTGATCTTCCATTTAGCAAGCTGGTCGATGACGTGATAGTAGTATTCGTGCTTTTCCTTCAGCCGTGCCATATCGAACATCACGCCGCGCATCTTCATGGCGGGTTTATCCTCGATTGTGCAGCAGGGGATCCGGCCCCACGTCCTGAGCTGACCGAGCGTCTGCCTGGCGTAGAAGAGGCCCGGCCTACGATGGGCAGTGATTTTGAAGCCGTCTGGGAGGCACTGCAGAACGTATCCCTCGTCACCGAGATCGGAACGCAACTCATCAAGCGCCTCGGACACATTCACCGAGACCGGCGCCGCGCCTTTTCCGAGAACTATGCTCCTCGGCACGGGCACCAGGACCGCCGCAGGATCGAGCGACGCGGCAGCTTGCCCAGACGCCCCTGTGGCGCTAGCCGCCAGTAAGTGGAAAAATGCCATCATAGTCATATCGTCCTCTGTCAGAGCGTCACGAACGGGCGCATCTCCTCGAGCTTCTTTGGTCCGATGCCTTTCACTTCCATCAACTGATCGACGCTCGTGAACCTCCCGATCCGGCTCCGATAGTCGAGTATCTTCCGAGCTGTGGCCGGGCCAACACCAGGAAGCCGGTCAAGTTCCTCCAGGCCTGCTGTATTGATATTGACCTGGCTGTTCGACGGCGAAAAGCCAGGCCCGGAGGTTGCAAGCCTGCGAGTCGAATGCGCCACCGCGTTTTGGGCAGGATCCCCTTTGGCCGGCACATATATTCTGGACCCGTCCGTAATCCTGGCTGCGAGGTTGATCGCCTCGGTATCTGCATTAGACTTGGCGCCGCCTGCTGCCTTGATAGCATCTATCACTCTCCTGCCTTCGGGCAGCGAATAGACGCCAGGGCATCTGACGCAGCCTGCCACCTGGAACACGACTTTTTCCGAATCGGCTGTCCTGTCCGGCGCTTTCGGAGGTGTGTCCGAGTCAAGAGCCGCTATATCAGTCGAGCCAGCCTCACCCGGCTCCCGTAGCACGACGTCCGCTGGTTCCCGCAGGCTGTGCCTGACCTGGGCCACCGAGAGCCCTACCGCCGAAAGGCCGATCAGCACGTATAACGCCAGCTTCTGGTTGGAATTGAACTCCGGCCCGGGCATCTGCAATTACACGAATTACACGCAGAAAGCTTGCAGTCGACGGTCAAGATATCGGGTCTGGGCAAACGAAAGAGGGGCTTACAACGTCCCTTTAGTTGACGGTATCCCTGCAATGCGTTCGTCCCTGGACACAGCCGCCCTGAGGGCGCGCGCGAACGACTTGAAAGCCGCTTCGACAACATGATGTGCGTTTGAGCCGTCCAGCTCCCTGATGTGCGCGTTGATCCCGGCATTCGCCGCTAGTGCCTTGAAAAACTCGGGGGTGAGCTCGGCATCAAACGCGCCTATCATTTCTTTCCTGAGATGCAGGCCGTAAATGAGCGACCCGCGTCCGCTGATGTCGAGTGCGGTCAGGACCAGTGCCTCGTCCATAGGCACAAGCGCTGAACCGTAGCGCGCGATTCCGGACTTGTCTCCCAGGGCTTTCGCTATGGCCTGGCCGAGTGCGATGCCGACGTCCTCCACGGTGTGATGCGCGTCTACCTCCAGGTCTCCTTTGCACGCGATCTCGATGTCACATAGGCTGTGCTTTGCCAGGTGGGCCAGCATATGATCGAGAAAGCCGATTCCGGTCTGGATCTTACCGTCGCCGGTGCCATCGAGGTTGATTTCAACCTTGACCTGGGTCTCTTTTGTTTTTCTTTCGACTACCGCGGTTCTTGCCATTAAGGCCTCCCACCAAGCCTGATTCGGACTGTATTGGCATGAGCCTCGAAGCCCTCTGCCGAAGCCAGCTCTAGCACGGTCGGGGCAATCCGCTCCAGGCCTTCACGCGTATACGACAGCAGCCCCGATGTCTTGAGGAAGTCGTCGACTCCGAGCGGCGAGCCAAACCGCGCCGTGCCGCCGGTAGGCAAAGTATGGTTGGGACCGGCCGCAAAGTCGCAAAGAGGCACAGGCGTCATCGGCCCCAGCATTATCGCCCCGGCGTTCTCGATCTTCCTGAGTATGGCCCACGGATCCGCGACTGCCAGCTCCAGGTGTTCTGGCGCGAACGCGTTCGCAAGGTCGACGCACTCGTTCATATCGCGGGCTATGACGACGATGCCGAGATCGTTCAGCGATTTCCGGATGTATTCCGCTCGGGCTGCTGCATCGGTTTGCAGCTTGATCTCGCTCAGCACCGCGTTAGCGAGCTTCCGGCTGTCGGTTATGAGCGCGCAACGCGAGTCGTCCCCGTGCTCGGCCTGGGAAAGCATGTCAGCCGCGACGTAGGCGGGATTGGCCGAGTCGTCCGCAAGCACCAATATTTCGCTCGGGCCCGCGAGCTGGTCTATGCCCACGACTCCGAACACCTGCCGCTTGGCTTCGGTGACGTA
This sequence comes from Armatimonadota bacterium, assembly GCA_049969195.1. GTDB lineage: Bacteria > Armatimonadota > UBA5829 > UBA5829 > UBA5829 > CALJES01. Next base: position 4,778 of record JBMFPI010000005.1, on the reverse strand, counting down.
AGCCCCTCCCGGCCCAACGATCTTGTCGACGCGGGGCACGGTCTCGGTACCATAGGCCATTGCGGCGACAGCCTGTGCTCCGCCTACTTTGTAGACTTCCGCAACACCGCACTCCCGGGCCGCCGCTAGCATTGCCGGGTGTATCTTGCCATCTCTCTGCGCAGGGGAGCACAGAATTGTCCTATTGACCCCGGCGACGGCGGCGGGGACTGCAGTCATTAGCACAGTGCTGGGGTAGGGGGCCAGGCCGGCCGGGGCGTAAAGACCAACGGTACGGATCGGCCTGATAATCTGGCCGTAAGTAAAGTCCGCACCCATTTCGACCCACGAGTTGCGGACCTGCCGCCTGTGGTATGCCTCAATGTTGGACCTCGCGATGCGGATCGCCTGCAGCAGCTCCGGCTTGATAGCCCGGTACGCTTCCTCGAACTCCGATTCCGAAACGCGCAGCTCTGCAAGATGCGGTGAATCGAGCTTCCGACCCAATTCAAGCAGCGCAGCGTCCCCGCGCTGTCGAACGTCCTCAATAACTTCGCGAACCCTGGCTTCGAGATCGCTGTCTGCCGCTGCGGCTCGCGCCTTAAGGGCCGCCAGCACCTCGTTTGCGGGGTCACGTTCGGTTTCCAGGATTTTCATTCCTCTCGCTCCCGCCGTTCTCGTGAGGATTATAGCAGACGACGCCGTGCCAGACAACTTGCCCTGGTAGTGGGTATCAGCTTAGCCTCGCACCCACAAACTCCCGGCATCCTGTCATCCTGAACTTGATTCAGGATCTATCCCTACGCCACGCGGATGCTGAGACATGTTCAGCATGACTTAATTCCCGCGGAACCGATCTTTCGCGTTTGCGCAGGCTTGCTCCGATAGACCGCAAATCCAGCGTTTTTCGGCGATTGGACGCCTCGGGATGGGCCGAGTTATGCCAACCCCAGCGCCCGCCCGGCCTACGCTGACGTCTGAAATCGTTGTTACAGAAACCAATCCTGGCGTTTTTTCGGCGATTCGAAGCTCCTCAGCTATGCAGGAGAATCGCCCAGAACGCGCCTACTAAGACAGCCTGGACGGCCAGCGCGCATAGACTGCGGAAATCCTGTACTGCGTGAGAGTTCACCCAGGCCGCGGATATCTTGGCCGGACTTTTTGCGAGCTGGGGGAGCTGCCTGCCTCCCGCGGTGTCGGCCTGCACTGAAAGGAGAAAACACGCGCGGACTAGGCGCAGTTTCCGACGTCGGCGAGCAAAACAAGCGAGTGCGGCAGCTACACGCCGCGGCCTTTCGCCGCCCGCCTGTCTGGGCCGGGACCGGGGCGACCAGGTGGGCCGGGCCTCGCTCGTTCCTTGAGGAGCTTTTCGAACCTGGCCTTCTGGTCTTTGGTCAGGACGGCCATGATCCTGTCATTCGTCTGCTTCCTGAGTTCGAGGTATTTGGCTCTCTTTTGATCGATGCTGCGGGACCTGTTGTCGCTGATCGCCTGCCGCTTGGCCCATGAGTCATCGAGTATGGCTTTGATCTTCGTCTTCTGAGCCGCGCTGAGGTTGAGCTGCTCGAGCAGGCTCATAAGCCGCCCATGTTGACCGACGCCAAAGCCCAAGAGCAGCTCGATTGACCCGTTTTTCTTAGCTTTTTGCCTTTGTTCGGGCGTGAGCACCGACTGAATGTCGACTGCCGCTTTCGACTTGAGGGCATCGATCTTCTTACGGGCTTCGTCAGGCGACGGCTTTGAGCTGAAAACCACTCGAGCGTCAGCCCGATACTTCCTGACGATCGCTTCGACCTTCGCGATCTGCGTTTGAGAGAGTCCGAGGTCCTTGAAAATCGCGCTATCCGCCACGCGTCCGAAGCGGCCGCCCGGCCCGGGACGTGGTGGCTGACCAAGCGCGGACACGCAGAATGCCAGCATCAGCGCTATGGCGGCGGCTTTGGCCACATGCTTCATTGCTGCACCTCTTTCCGTAATGTGCTTCATCATAGTTCAGACGGGCCGCGCAAGCAAGGGTTACCATGGGCCGGCCGTCCGAGACGCGTTTTCGGCGATTCGAACGGCTACCTGAGGAGCGTCAAATCGCCGAAAACGCTGGACGTGTGTCCCATCGCAGCAACCTCCCGGGGTAGAGTACATCTTGGCTCAGCAGGAATCGCAGGAACGACGTCATAGTGAACTGGTTTTGGAATCGAGGCGCCGAGGGGATGGATCCTGATTCTGAATCGAGTTCAGGATGACGGCGTCCCTCCGGTCGAGGCAGAATGTAGCGAAATCACCTTAAGGCCCTGTGCGCTTGAGACGAGGAAAGGACGCCGCGCAGCCAGTCGGCCCACGCGGCATATTCTATTGCCGTACGCGCCCTTTCCAGTACACCACGGACCGCGTCCGCGTTAGGCGCGTCCTCGGGTTCTACCTTGATTATCTCGACTCCGCGAACATACAGTGCCGGGCGCAGGGTATCGATCCAAATATCTGCAGACGTGATGCCGGAATCGAGGGACTCATTGATTGCTTGGGCAATGAGGTCTGCACGCTCCTTGGATGTAAGTCCCGATTTCAATGGGGCGGGCTGAAATATGGTTTTCCCGGCTATGACCACTTTGTAGCCACAGCTCTCCTCGTCAACGGACACCACGGTCGCGCGGGCCATATCCATTATCCCATCCGTATCCGCCTCGATGCCTTGTTCCTTCATCGCTTGCCTGATCGCAGCGACGCGCCGGTGCGGAGCCGGATGAGTCTGGTATATACCCAGGGGTAGGGTGGGATTTTGCTGGTGCTTCTCTTCCAGCCTGCGCATGAATCTGAGCAGGCCGTTTGGACTGTATGGAGACCGTGCCAGGTACGCTACGGCGGTTCTGTCGGCGTCCTGCTCAGCTTCCAGAGTGTAACTGCTGAGCTTGCCCGTCCTTACCATCTGGGCGCCGAGCAGCAGGTTGTTGAGGTCGCGGCCCGGCATATTGCCCAGTATGCCGGCAAGCGTGACAATTGCTATATACTTATCCACGCTGGATTGCCTGCGCAGGAGACTGGTCATGTGATGATGGGCGGCGTGCGCGATTTCGTGTGCCAACACGCCCGCGAGTTCGTCGTCAGAGTCGACCAGGTCAAGCAGCCCGGTATTCACGTATATATGGCCGCCCGGAAGCGAGAACGCGTTTACGTCGCTGTCCTCGATCACCTTGAACCGATAGTTGAACCTGCACACTTCCGACGATCCGTAACGGGCCGGGACCTCCGTCGTGCAGGCAATCTCCGCAAGCACCTTGCCTATGCGAACTACTCGTTCGGTCGCATCGCCCTGCACGAGCGTCGCGTGTCGTTCAAGCTGGGCAGCATAATGCCTTCCAAGTTTTTCCTCTTCAGTCCGGAGGGACGACCAGCAGGCGGAGGTTGGCAGGAGTACCAGCAGTATTGCACACCAGGTAACTAGCGCCGCAAAGCCTGCAGCGCCGGTATGCGTTGCGTTGAGACTGATGCGGTTCGGTAGCAGGTCCATGGTCGAGAGCGAGTGCCGATGCAGATCTCTAGAGTGCGCGCGCCTCATGAAAACCTTGTGCTGCATCGGGCGTGCCAGTGACCATGGGATGATTACCGGGTTCGAATAACTTCGATGCGGTCCGCGGACGTCGCGAGTTGGCTCAGCCTATGAAGGATTCTGCGATAGGCGCGTTTTGGGCGATTCTCGTGCTTGGTTGACGAGCTTCGCGTCGCTCAAAACGCCGAGTTTGCGTTCTATCGCAACAATCTCTAAAGCCTCTGCAAAGTCCCGCACATAATCAGAATTAGCAGATTGAATTCACCCGGAGGAACCTACTATTGAAGCACCGTAACGAAAACTCCGCGCCCTGCGTGATCTGAGAGGCTGCGGTTAGCTACGCTCGCCGGACAGGACTGATAGACTCATCCGGCGACCTTGAGGAGTGCAAGGTAGTGGAGTCCCTGAGGAAATTGATGTCTCTCGGACTATCCGCAAAGGAGATCGAACATCTCGACATCAGACAGCCGATGCTGCAGGCAATATGCGAGTATGCACGTCTGGAAAATCACGGGCTTGATACCGATGAGCGCGCTGCGGGCGTCGTCAATGCGACCCTGAAAGTCATCGACGACGAAATACGCAATCTAGATCTCGAAATCCAGATGCTGAACCTGCGCCGACGCGCGCTAAAGAAGAGAAGCAGGGTTCTTGAGAAGCTTGGCAAGCTGCTTGCCGAACGAGGATGCGATCTGCTGGCCGCCTAATGTGCCGGCGGCTTGTCCGGCAGACGCAGCCGTTAGTAAACTTAGCACAACCCTGCCTGAGTGGCCCTTCGACCCTCAGGTTGCTGCCTCCTCTATTGGGTCAGACCTTTGTACTGCACGCCGAAACGCGGTTCGGCCATCCAATTGGCCACCGCGTCCCGCCAGGCCTTGTAGTGCGGGGTGTCTTTGTGAGCGGCCGAGTCCTCGGGCGTCGCGTAAGCCTCGTAGATGATGAAGCGGCACGGGTCATCGGCCGATTGAAGCAGGTCAAAGCGCTTGTTACCGGGCTCCTTTACCGACTCCGCCGCATTCTTGAGTGTAGCCCTGATGAAATCCTCAACGTGTTCCGGCTTGGCGTGAACGTTTACAAGCACGACGTGCATCCGCTACCTCCCCTGATGCGTCCAAACGGCGAACCCGCCGACTTATTATGCAAACGGGGATTCTCTTTGTCAACCTCCTCCTCTCGGAGGTGCCGGTCCAGTCTAGCAAGCGCGAACGCCCGGGACCCCGTCATCCTGAAATCCTGAGACTCGATTCAGGATTCACCT
>JBMFPI010000004.1:0-28690 GCA_049969195.1 Armatimonadota bacterium | reverse complement strand
GCTTTTTTTGCGGGCAGCACAGCCCGGGCAGGTTGTCGTATGCTCGGACTTTCCGGAATCTGCCGGGGTGGGTAGTTCTTAATCCGCCAACATATGCTTGGCAGCTGCATCCGCGGGGCTAACACCCCTCTTGACCACATCGCACAGTGCTCTTTGGAACGCCGCAGGATTCGGGACCTGAATGGCGTTGCGGCCGAACACGACTCCTCTCCCGCCGCCCTGTATTATCCGCTCCGCGAGCTCAAGCGCCTGGACCTGTCTCGGAGTTTTCTCCGCGCCCAGGCCGAGGATTGGGACCGGGCAGCCCGCGGTCACTTCGTCGAACTTGAACGTGTAAAACGTCTTGATCAGGTCTGCGCCGAGCTCTGCCAGTATGCGACACGACCTGCAAACCAGATCGTGCATTTCTTCTGCCGAAAGCTTGTCCGAATGTGCGGGGAAAAACTCGCCCACGACTGGGATGCCCAGTCTCTTCGCCTCACTCGCCAGCTTGCAGAACAGTTCGACATTGCGGGCGTCCCGGGCCTCACTTCCGGTCCTGAGCGTCAGTGAGACGAGCACGATGTCGGCTCCGGCAGCGACTGCGTCCGCCGCGCTCGCGGCCTGAACGGTATCCGCGTCGTTATAGCCCCAGTGGAATGCATAAACCGTGCTCCAGTTGATTCTCACCATCGCCATCGGCGCGCCCTTATAGTTGAACGCGTGCCTGCAGTGAGACAGCATCCCCGGGGATACGAGCACTGCGTCTACGCACGGGTCGATTTTCCTGACGGTCTCCGGCAAGTCGATCATGCCCGGGATGGGACCGTCGAACTCGCCGTGATCGATCGCGACAACCACGGCGTTCTCGCCGTTGGTGAAGAGCCTGCCTGTTCGAATGTCTCTACCTGTCACGTGTTCTTCCTTTCTAACAGCTCCGGGTTTTGCTTACGATACAGTCCGCACGGAACCGGACCCATTCCGAACTCCGCCGAGTACAACAGTCCTCCACCCCATCATTTCGCCGAATCGGACGATCTCAGGCGCAACGTCGCCATACACCAGAGCGGCGTGGTGTGTCCCGCCGACTGCGCTGTAATCGGCCAGGAAGTCTGCTATCGGCATATCCGGAGCAAACCAACCGTGGATCGAACCTTCCATATTGTCAGGGCCAGTCACCTCACTCATCGATACCGGGGCGGCAATCAATGTGAACAAGTCGCCCGGGCCCGGTGCAAGATCCACCAGGACTGCCTTCCCCGCACGGAACCGCCCGACGGCAACAACCGGGTCTTCCGCGTCGGTCCACGGGAACGGCATCTCTTTGAGGGTGGGCTTTGCATCGGCTAGGTTCACGTTCATCTCGCCCATGTGACTGAGATAGATGCGATCTAGTCGCCAGTCCGGGCAGAACATCTCCGTAAACGTGGTGTCCGGGTATACCGAGGCGAGCGCTCCGACGAGGGCGGCTGTCAGCACGTCACCTTCTCCGGCGTAGCCTATCCCCCTCGCCATAGCCTTGCTGGCCTCAAGAAAGGGGACGACGGGCACTCCCGACGCCTTTGTGAACGCCAGAAAGTTCATCGAGAACGCCGAAAGGCTCTCGTCCTGAATCCACCGCCGAACGGCAAGCCCTACGCGAACGCTGCGGACGTGTGCCTCCGAGCGCAACGCATCCCCCGCGAATCGCTCGCAGTCGGCAGCAAGCTCCGACTCGACCTCCGCCGAGTCAGCCGCGGGCATGAGATCGGCCAGCCTGGCCGGATCGCACGAGGCAATCTCGATCCCAATCGATGCCAGTTGCGATTGATCTACTGCGAAGTCGCCCATGCCGGCGAAAGGCTCGCCGATTCTCCCCACGCGCGACCTGCGCATCGAAGTGGCCAGATGGGCGGAGCGGGCGGCCCCCGCGATGCGATCCAGAACGTCGGATTCCTTCCAGTGGCCGGCCTCGATCCAGAACCGCTTCCTGAGACGGATCAGCAGGTTACACAGATCCTGCACGCCGTGAATGCCGTGGTTATACATCAGCTCCTCGGGATCCGTTGACGGACCGTATTCGAAACTAGGCGTGGTATCGAGCACGATGACGGGGAGACGAGTTTGTGCGAACGCCTCCGCAGACTCAAGCGACGGCGAGTAGGCAAGATGCAGGGTGACAATCGCGTCCGCGCCGGCCTGCTCGAATGATCGAATCACCTGTTGGAACTCGTTTTTCACCCGGCAGACTGGCCCATCGACGACATCGAGGCCTCGCGCGCACAGCTCGCTGGCTATAGTTTCGAGGAACGCGTCAATCCGCGGCCGAACCTCGGGCATCGCATCGTCGTAGAGCTCGAGGTAAAGCCCTAGAAGACCAATCTTTGGCTGAACACTCATCTCCAACCTCTTTCAAGCCTTTTCTTCGTTGTCACGCTAACCAATACTGCTGGTCGACATTCCCTGCGCCGGCCCGGTGGATAACAGCCGCGGTCGAGCCGCCGGCAAGTTGAGTTTTGGGCCGCTAATGAAGCGGTCGTTACTTACGCGGCCTTCATATGTCGTCCAGTTTGACTGTCTGTCCCGACCGGTTCGATAGAAGCGCCGCGGTAAACAGACTATGGCTGAGAGCCGTTTCCTCCGGAGTGACGCACCCGGCAAACTTCTTCAGCGGCTTGCCGTGCACGAGCTCGTATATGAAGGCCGCCCACATCTGGAGTATCGCATCGCTGAAACCAAACTCGAAGATGCTGCCGGTGATGGTCTTGAATGCCGTCTCGTGCCCCATATCGATTTGCTGCCAGGCTTGCTCGCCGCCCCGGGAAAAGTCCAGTATCTCAATGGAGTTGGTATTCTTCGACGAGTACCGCGCGCACTTGCGCATCCCGTAGACCTCACAGTACCACGTGTTCTTCTCTCCTGGAGCTATGCGAGCAAGCCTGATCGACCAGGGAAAGCGCCGGCCCGCGGCCTCGCCCTCGACGGCTTCACCACGTGTGACAGCCGACGCTTCGCAAAGCAGTGTCGCATTGTCCCAGGTGTCGCACGCGACCACGTTCCCCGCGCCGTCCGGCCTTTCGGGGGCCAGGTTCGAGAGGATCGCTCGCACGTTCTGCGGGGTCCACCCGGCGCGGAACGGCACGTGGCACGCGTGCATTCCCAAATCGCCCATTACGCCGTATTCGCCGTTGTATGCGGCAATCCGCTTCCAGTTGATCGGCTTCTCGCGGTCAAGGTCGCTCGAGTGGAGGAAGCCGGTGTTGACGGCAATCAACTCGCCGAACTCGTCGCACTCAATCATATCGCACAGCCGCTGAACGGCCGGCACGAACGGAAACTCCGACGAACACCGCACAAAGACGCCCGGATTAGCCCCGCACGCAGACAGTATGACATCGTTCGCGGCCTTATCGATGCCGAAGGGCTTCTCCCCCAGGAGATGCTTGCCGGCAGAAATGATGTCGACGTATATCTGCTGGTGTAGGTGGTGCGGAACCGCGCAGTAGACAGCTTCGACCGCATCGTTGGCCAGGATATCGCCGTAGTTCGTAGTGAACTGTCGTGCCGACGGCACGTTTCGGCGAAACCAGTCCATCGAGGAGTCATTCGAATCGCAGACAGCGACTATCTCGGGCCGCTCGTCCATATCGACCAAGTGCAGCCACCTGGCTGCCGCACTCGCAAACTCCTTACCCATCAGACCGCAGCCGATTATGCCGAAGCGCAAGGTTATCAGCCTCCTCCTTTTCCTGCACCGGCAGGCACCCACTTCCTGTCGACCATTGCCTGTGCAACCTCGTATACTGCGATGGCAAGAGCCGCCTCGCGGTAGGTGGTTCCGAAGTCGGAAGCGGCTCGTCGAACCGAGTCATAAGCTCGAGTCAGTCGGTCCTCAATGATTCCGAATGTTTGCTCGCGCGAGAGCACCTCCCCAGACTTTGCCTGTCGCCATTCGGCATACGATGCGGATACGCCGCCCGCATTCACCAGGATGTCGGGCAGCACGGCAATACCTTTTTCAGTCAGCACCGCGTCGCCTTCCGGGGTAGTGGGTTCGTTCGCCGCCTCGAGAATCACCTTCGCGTTCACTTTCTGCGCCGTGGGTTCGTCGAACACGCGACCCGCGGCCGCCGGGACAAGCAGGTCCACGGGCAGCTCAAGCAACTCGTCCCGCTCCAGGCGGGAGTAGGCCGTCGATAGCTCAGCCACCGAGCAGCAATTGAGATCTTCCACCGGGAACCCCGTCTCGCAATAAGCTGCCCCGTTGATATCGGATACCGCGAGAACTTTCGCACCTGCCTGAGCGAGGAAGACGGCCGTCCATCGGCCCACGTTGCCGAATCCCTGCACCGCCGCGCTGCAGCCGCTCAGATCGCTGCCGAGAATATCTGGGGCGGCCAATTTCGCGATTACATACACGCCGTAGCCCGTCGCCTCCAGCCGGCCCGGTATGCCGCCAAGTCGAGGGGGCTTGCCAGTAACGCTCTCCGGATTGCGGGTAGCGCTAGCGATAGTAGCCATGTCTGACGGCCCCGTACCCATATCCGGTGCCGGTATATAGAGGCCCGAATTCAGGTAGTGTTCAAGGCAATGAACGTACTCTTTGATCAGAGCAGTCCTGCTGTCCTCATTAAGGACGGCAGGATCCAATCTGATCCCCGACTTGCCGCCACCAAAGGGCACTTGTGCAAGAGCGCATTTGTAGGTCATCAACTCGGCCAACCTGCCCGTCTCAGCAAGATCGACATCCGGGGACATTCTGATCCCGCCTTTCCCAGGTCCTCTGACCCAGCAGTGAAGCACGAGGTAAGCATCGGTGCACAGCAGTTTCCCGTTGGTCACAATGTTGAGCGTGGTTCGGACCTCCTGGCCTGGGCGTTCCAGAAGCACCCGGGCATCTGGGGGAATGTCAACATAACGTGCCAGTCTCTCGAAGTTGATGGATGACGCCATTGTCAAACCTCCTTCTTCGACCCCGCCTCGAGAAAGCGAGATCAGTAGTGTAGTTGTTCTTGGACCTCGGCAATGGACTCCTCAATGATGTCCATAGCCCTGGATGCGACCTCATTGGGCATTATAATAGGTGGGCTCATTCGCAAGATGTGGCCCGCCGGAATCCAGGCAAGGCCCTTGCGGAAAGCGGTCTGGTACACAAGCTTACCGGCTTCGTCGAAGGGTTCCTTAGTCGCCTTGTCCTTGACGAGCTCCACGCCCATTAGACAACCCTTGACCCGGCAGTCGCCGACGATCGCGTACTTCGACGGCCAGTCGGCCATTCTCTTCCGAAAGAGTTCACCAAGCTCCAGAGCGTGCTCGAGCAAGCCCTCTTCCTCAATCACCTCGATCGATGCCAAGGCCGCTGCGCAAGCCATCGGGTTACCGCCGTAGCTCGTCGACGCGCTTATCTTGTCCACGGCGTCGGCATATTCCTCACGTACGACCATTGCGGTGACGGGAAAACCGTTGCCGAACCCCTTGCCCAAGGTAACCACATCCGGCACTACGCCCCAGTGTTCCATGCAGAGCCACGTGCCGGTTCGGCCCCAGCTCGTCAGAACCTCGTCGGCGAAGAGCAGAATATTGCGCTCTTTGCAGAACTTCTGCAGCTTGGGGAAGAAGTCATCCGGCGGCATAATCGTGCCGCCCCAGCCCTGGATGGGTTCCAGGACGAATGCGGCCACCTGGTCGGTAGTGGCGTTCTTGATGAACTCATCATAGAACTCCAGGTACTTCTCCGTGTCCAGCGAGCCGTCAGCCCGGGTCCACCAGGGGCGGTACGTATCGGGTCTCGGAACCATGTAGAATCCCTGAGCGCGTCCCGCCCCGCTTAGCCGGGTCATGCTCGCAAGGCTTATAGCGTGTCCAGATTTGCCGTGAAAGTCCCGATAGCAGGAAATGAACTCATATTTTCCGGTCGCTGCACGGCACGTGCGCAGGCCGGCTTCGACAGCGGTCGTACCGGAATCGTAAAGCTGCACGCCCTTCAGATCCCCGGGTAAGACTTCCACCATCTTCTCGAGCAGTTTTACCTTGATCGGGGTGGTGAAGTCGTGCGCGTTCATAAGGGTGTGCGCATACTTTGCGACGGCTTCGGAAACCTTAGGGTGGCAGTGCCCCAGGGTGGTCACATAGATGCCGGAGGAGAAATCGATGTATCTATTACCATCAACATCCTCCAGCGTGCACCCGAGCCCCTTCTCGAAGACAACGGGAAACAGCCTGACCTGGCCCGAAAGGCCGCGGATATAGCTCGAGGCCCGCTTGTGGAGTTCGCGGCTCTTGGGACCAGGGACCTCGGCGGTGACTATCTGCGGCCAGGTTCCCAGGTCGAGTGAGTACGGTGTGGGGTCGTACTTGCCCATCAGTTGTGAACACCTCCGGAGCTCTCAAGTGTAGTTCATATGTGTGCGATTGTACGTGCGACGATGTTATTTTACAACTAGATTATCGGTCGCGTCAAGTCCCGCGACGCACTATGTCGCTGCAATTTTTCGATTGATGCAGCGGTTGTTTCGATGAAACGCGTGTATCGCAACATCCCGGTGGCCAGAGTCAGCTCAGCTCTGCGGGAATCACGTCATGCTGAACTTGTTCTAGTATCCAGGCACGGAATGGATGGATCCCGAACTAAGTTGAGCATGACGTGGTCCCCGGCGTTTGCGCTTGCTGGGCTGAACCGATACGTGATGCGGACATGAGTTGACATAGAAACCGGTATGCGGTATCCTATATGTGCAAAGTGCACATGGAGGTCCTATGGACGAACGCAAGTCGCAAATAGTGGAAATCCTCGGTCATACGGGACGCGTCGGCGTCAACGAGCTCGCAAAGAGGTTCGGGGTGTCGGGGATGACCATCAGGCGCGACCTGGATGAGCTGCAAAGGCTGGGGCTGGTGGTCCGCACGCACGGCGGAGCCGTCTCGAGCGGCAAGCTGCTGTTCATGCACGCGACGCTGCCCGCATCTTCTGTGTCGCCGGCCAAGCGCGCAATCGGGAAGAAGGCCGCTGAGCTGGTCCAACCGGGCCAGACGGTAATGGTGGACACCGGAACGACCGCACTGGAAGTGGCCCGACACATTCCACGTGACCCCAGCATTACTGTGGTCACGACGTCCCTTGGCGTCGCCCAGGAGCTTTACAGATCCGGGCTGACCGTGTTCGTCCTCGGGGGGGTTCTGCGCCAGGACTTCCCGAGCGTCTACGGGTCGGTTACGGAGAGGCTTCTTCAGGAACTCCGCGTGGACTTGCTTTTTATGGGATGCGATGGCGCATTCAGCGACGACGGCTTCTACACCAATGACCTGCATGTCTGTAGTATCGAGCAGATCATGATCCGCGTAGCCCATCGGGTGATCGTGGTAACCGAGAGCTCGAAGTTCGGTCGGCGAGCATTCGCGCGGTACGCGCCGGTCGAGGCGGTTAGCGCGGTCGTAACCGATGCCCAAATCTCCGCGCAAGACCGGCAGAACCTTGCCGACCGCGGCGTCGAGGTTATCATCACCGAATGAGATCGCCATCAGTCGGCCGAAACGTGCCGATGAAGCCGTTCCCAACGGCTTCATGCGAGAAAACCGCTCGGCGATAGTTCAGTTCCACTGGGATTACGTCACGCTGAACTCGTTTCGGCGCCCAGGAGTCGCAAGAATGGCCCCTGAATCGAGCTCAGGACGACAAAGTCTTGGGCGTTGTGGCGGGCAGGACTGAGTTGATACACCGCTCGGCGCCGCGCGATAATCATCCACTTCAGCCAGTACAATGGCCTGCTGCGATAGGCGGGTTCTCGGGGATTTTCCTGCTTGGCTGACGAGCGTCAAATCGGCTAAAGCTCCGGCGTTGTGCATTTTCATATGTGGAGTACACTTGACGGGTGCGTATTGTTGCGCTACACTGCGGATAGATTGGGTTCACAATTGGAGGGTTTGATGTTCAGATTCAGCAAGATCGTACTCGGCAGGCCAAGGCTGGTGCTCGCAATCGCGACGCTGGCGGCGCTTGCTGTAACCAGCTTTCTGGACAACGCAGGCTCCAGGGCACAGATCGGCAATACGACGGCTGTCGTGGCGATAACTCAGACGCCGACAGCTACCCCTACAGACGCTGAGATCGACCAGGCGGTCAGGCAGGCCATTGCACTGGCAGGCGGCCTGCCAAGCGGCGTAGGTCCCGGGAAGAAGATTGTAATCCAGCCGAACCTCGTTCAGGCCGGCCATCCGATGGGAGACGGGTGCGTCACGCATCCCCAGGTCGTCAGGACCATCATCGCAATGTGTTTGGAAGCCGGCGCCACTGCTGAGAATATAACCGTATGTGAGGGCTCGGCAAGCCACGTGCCTGGTACCGAAAACGGCTGGGCGTGCAGGGATGCAACACGCAAGGCATTCAGGGACTGCGGCCTGGATGTGTCGGCCCCGTACATGGTTGAAGATGTATACGGAGTCCCGCTCGTAGACGCAAACGACGTCGGCACGGGCCAGTGCTATCCGGACTATCCGGGCTACAGCGGGCCGTACAATTCGGCAAAGGTAACGCGTGTGATAAAGCCGGGGCTACTCATCAATCGCGCTTATTACCTGCCAAACCCCGTTGTGAACTGTGACGTGCTGATCCGCGTGCCCGTGCTCAAGAACCACAATCTTGCAGGAATCACCGGCGCACTCAAGCTCGCGTTCGGTCTTGCGCCGCTGGACATATATCACTACCCCGGACTGTGCTGCTACAAGTGGGCTTTACTGCACCAGACCGCGTGGGGTTGGAACGAGCTCGAGACAAATGCCAGGGGTATGTGCGACATGACTTTGTGCAGGCCGCCGGACCTCGTAGTAACTGACGGTCTGGTCGGGGTGATGAACGGCCCGTGCGGCGGCCAGGACGGCGGAGGCTCGGGCGGCGCCTGGGTAGCTCTACCGCCGGGCGGCAAGATGCACTGTATACTGGCGAGCAAAGACCCTGTGGCAATCGATACCATTCACGCGCTTCTGTGCGGGTATCGCGTCAGCAGCATACCGTCGCTGCAGCGCGCTGCAGGCCTCGGACTCGGAACCAACGACCCGGGCAAGATCGAGGTCAGGGGCGTTCCGGTCGCGCAGGCACGACGAACCTTCGTGGCCTGGGGCTGTGCGCAGCCTGACTCCGACCGCACCGGGCCGAGCATCCCGGACATAAACGTTCCCAACGGGACTTACATATGCGGCGGGGTGATCGTCAAGCCTACCGGCACGCCCGTTGACACCGAATCTGGAGTATGCAAGGCCGAGTTGAGAGTAGACGGTGTGCTCGTAGATTCCAACGACACCGATTATAGTACAGTCTGGCTTCCTTCCACCGAAAATGATGGCCCCCACACCCTAACGTATACGATCTACGACAGGATGCTCAACGAAACCAGCATAACGCGCACGGTAATACTGCGAACCGGCGATCCGATCAGGTCGGCGCTGGAGCTTGACAACGGCGTCGGAGCGTGGTTGGGACCTGTCGTTTTCACCGGTGAGGGCACCGTCCTAGGAGATGAATCGTTCTTCGTGAGCTCTGCTCGAGGCGTGCCTGCTATGCGCGTGGTTCCCAGCACGGCGCTGCCGTCGGTGAGCGCGGGAAAAAGGATGTTTCTGTATGGTGCTATGTCGGTTTCTGACGGAAGCAGGTATTTCAATTGCACCGGCATCTCCCTTTACGACTCAGTCACACCAGTGAAGCCCAGATATATGGCGAACAAATCCGTCGGCGGAGCGAGCCTGAACAGCGTTACGCCGGGAGTGTATATGGGCATCGGCGCCTATAACGTCGGAGCACTGGTGACGGTTGCAGGGACGGTAACATCGGGCGGCTCGGACTACTTCTGGCTGGACGACGGCTCGCTTACAACCGCTCCGGGTGGATACTCGAAACTCAAGATCAAATGTGGGTCGTACTCGCAGCCGCCTGCCGGTGCGTTCGTTGTCGTCACGGGCTGGAGCCATACTGAACTGAACGGTGGATTCGTGCGCAGGGTCGTTGTAGCAAGGTCGCAGTCGGACATAGTTCGTCTGCAGTAGTTGACGCGCGCCTGCTCTTTTGCGCGGCGCACGCACACCCAATAATAATACAGAACTCCTTCGACCCCTTGACAAAATCGGTCAAAGGGGATACAATAACTCAGCGTGGAGTCCGGTCGGCCTCGGGGCCGCGAAATGGATTTCGCGAAGCCGCGTCATAAATGTGGCGGCACACGCTCATGGGGGGTGAGGATATGCTGTCAGTGCGTGTCAGACGCGACGGCGGTTTCACTCTTATCGAGCTTCTCGTGGTAATCGCGATAATCGCGATATTGGCTGCTGTGCTGTTCCCCGTATTCGTGCGCGCCAGAGAAAACGCGAAGCTTGCCTCCTGTATCGCGAACATGAGACAGGTCGGACTCGCGATCAACAGGTACCAGTCCGACTACGACGATTGCTTCCCCTGGGCGCCTTGGTTCAGGAATGCAACGCATACCCCCGACAACCTGCTGCCGTACCCCGTCGGGCAGGGGATAGGGGGACAAACCGGCGCTAGCCCGGACCCCGGACAACCGAAAGCCCAGGAGCGGCCGCTCTACAATAACACCAAGAACTTCGCGATGTGGCGCTGCCCCAGCGAGCCGAAGATAAACCCGAGTATGTTGGTGGATTCTTCTCAGCGCAAAACCGACTTCGAGTGGTGGGGCACCAGCTATCCTATGAACGCCGCGTGGATGGTCAACGGGATGGTTGTAGCCACTCTCGGGGGCTACAACGAAGCGACCGGCTCGGGCCTACGCGTGAGGCCGGGGAGGAAGGCTTCGACCGTCAGGGCCGTGCGGCGCCTCATACTGCTCGGTGACCGCGCAATGCATGCCTACTTCGCTGATCCCCACACGATCTGGGGTGCCTATCCGGGCGAGAGCGAGCAGGATGCCGCGAAACACAGGTTCGCTAACCACGATAAGGACGCACCGAGGTCGCCCGTGGTTTTCTGCGATGGTCACGTGAGTTACATCCTGATGACGCCGGACCACGAGGTCACCTACGGGGGCAGGACGCTTAAGACCCTGGGTCTCTGGGACACGAATTGGGCTTTAATGGAACGGGGCTGGGTACCCGGGATGCCCGACGTCGGGTCGCCAGTGCGCTAACTCGGCCGTGTAAGTAAAATTACCTGATTTTTGCGGCGGTCCTTGACAAATTGCCATAGAGCGGCTAGATTACGACAAGGCAGAAAAGCCTCCGGCTGCACGGCCGGGGTAATACAAGAAGGAAGGGCTGTGGATGCCTTTTCCCCGACACAACACGATGTCACGAACGAGGGAGGTGAAAGAGATGAGGAAACTGTTTGTGCTGATGGCGCTTGTTATGGCGCTCAGCGTGCCCGCGGCAGCCGGTCTGATAAACGGCGACTGGAGCACCGGCGACGAGACCGGGTGGACCAGATGGTGGGCCCCGTGGGGCGCTGCCAACTGGGCGGTCACCGTAAACGGCCCCTGGGCCCCCGAGGGGACCGCAACGCTTGACCCGGGACAGAACGGGAGCTTCGGCTGGTACCAGACCGTTGAGTGTCCGGCAGGGATGCTGTGCTGCATCTCCGGCCTGTGGGCAGGCAGCATTGGCGGAGCCGGTTGGGCCGAAGTGATGCTTTGGACACAGGCAGCTCCGGGTGGCGAGGCAAACCGGGCTGACGCCGGAAATCCCGCGGACATCGCCTTCAAGAAGGACTCCTGGGGTATGAACCCGCCGACTACGTGGGAGTGGCAGCCCATTACGCTGTCGCCGCATCCGCAAGGCAATGGTGGAATGGTGATCAGCCAGGGGTACGTGGTCGTTGCGCTCAAGCTAGGTGGATTCAGCCCGCCGGAGTGGGTTTCCTGGGACAACCTTTGCCTGACTTGCGTTCCGGAACCGGGCAGCATGCTCGCGCTCGGCACGGGCCTGGTTGGGCTCGCCGGGTTCGTGATTCGGCGCCGCAAGTAGATCAAACAAGGAATTCAGTTATAGCTATCGACGCCGTCGGGCCGAGCTTCGGCTCGGCGGCATTTTCGTTCTCGGGGGTCTGGTAGCAAAGCCAACTAGGTAGCCTCGCCGTAAGCGGCGGAGGCCCGGCTCATGGCCATCAATGGACTCCCATCCGGCTCCTGATCCGGATCGAGTACGGCCCGCACCGAAAGGGGGATCTGCAAGACCTTTGAAAGCAAAGACGTGAGGTAAGAGAGAAATATCGCGACCGCGCGGCGACACAACTGAAGCGAGAAGGGGGAGATTGTGAGATGAGAACAAAGATTGTGGTCACGGTTCTCTGCCTGGTTCTGGCGGCGGCAGTCGGTCCCGTATGCGCAGTCAACCTGCTGGTTAACGGCGATTTCGAGACGGGGCCGTACTACCAGCAAGCCGTTCCTGGCTGGAACTGGTGGGGTGCTGACGCCAGCCAGTTGTTCGACGGCGTTTTCGACAGCACGTGGAACGTGCCTCCGCCGTGCAACCCGACCGACCCATCGAACTATGGGCCTCACGGAGGCAGCTACTATCTGGGGAAATACTACAAGCCGCAGGGATGTGAGGTGCCCGGCGGCGGCAAGACCGGTGCGCTTTATCAACAGGTGGACAACCTGGTGCCGGGGACGACCTACTACGCCCAGGCCTGGTTTGCCACTCACCATCCGCACGGAGGTGGGGCGGGATTCCGGATCGGCGTGGACCCGGAGCCGGGGCCAGACCCATCGCCGAGCACAGTGTGGGCGCCTCCGGTAGATCCGATATGGGGAGCTAAGTACGATTACAGCGAGGCCACGTACAAGAAGCTCGAAGCCTGGGTCACGGCAGGGCCTTCCGGTTCGATCGCGGTGTGGTTGATGTACACGATGACGAGCAATAATGTCTCGCAGCCGCAGATTGTGCAGGTGGATGACGTAAGGCTTGCGGATACGCACTCGATGGAGATCCGGAACATCGATGTGATCGGAGTCACGTCCACGATAGCTCAGATCACGTTCGACACGTACGACGGCAACGTCCCGCTCGCAACATACGGGTACGTGGATTACGGCCTCTCGAGTTCCTACGGTTCAACGAAGGCGGATAGCTCCAATCCGCGAGCCAATCACGAGATACTGCTTACAGGTCTGACAAACGGCGCCACTTACCACTTCAGAATTCGAGCGACCGCCACAGGGTACGAGGATGCCGAGACTGAAGACATGACGTTCGTTATGCAGCCGTCGCTTTACATTGCAAATGTCGTCGCCACCCCTCTCAGCGGCGGCACGTCGTGCAAAATTGAGTGGGATACCCAGAAGAGCTCGTCGGATTCCACGCCTGTTCCGTCCGACAGCCGGGTGGACTACGGGATGACCAGCAGCTACGGCCAGACCACCTACGACGGCACGCTGGTATCGCACCACTCGGTAATCGTTAACGGCCTCTATCCGAGCACCAAGTACTACTTCAGGGTGGCTTCAGTAGGCCCTGGGTACAACGCTCAGCGCTGGCCCAAGCCGCCGACTACGGCCACATTTGTCACCAAGCCGGGAGCGACCCTCTTCAACGGCGACTTCGAGGTGATTGTACCGAACCGCACCCCGAACAGCGAGATCCCCGGCTGGCAGAAGTTCGGCGGCACGCAGTGGTTCAACAACGGAGAATGGTCGATCCCTTCCCAGAGCGGGAATCTCTACACCGGCAGCGTATCCAACTATGGACTGAACAATTGTGGCCTGTATCAGCAAGTGCAGACCACGCCTGGTCAGGAGATCGCTTATTCGGCGTACATCTGGGCGCAGGCCTACGGACATGGCGACCCGTGCGCGGGCTACCCCCACAGATTCGGCGAGACCTCGGGCCTGATCGGTATCGATCCAACGGGAGGTACAGACCCGTATAGCTCGAACGTCGTCTGGAGCGGCGAGCGCCAGACACAGGATTGGCACAACTATCTGATCAACGGTCCGTGCTCGAGCAATGCGACCTGGCAGAAAGTTGGAGTATCCACGATTGCGCAGGGCGAACTCGCTACGGTCTTCCTGAAGACCCACATCTGGTATCCGATAGCGTGGAACTTCGTGTGCTTCGACAACGTCAACCCCGAGCCGATCACACAGGTCTCCAGCGTAGCCGAGGCCAAGCAACTCCCGAACGACACGCCCATCAATCTGGTTGGGACCGAGCCTTTGGGCAGCCCAATAGTGACCTATGTCGGCGACCCCAATATCGACTTGGACGACAACGACGGTTGGAGCTACTTCTACATTGAGGATCCGGACCGTAAGGCTGCCATTAAGGTCACCATGGCTACCGGGGCTGAGTGGCCTTACTGGATCCAAGTCGGCAAGAAGGTCGATATCAAGGGGAACATTACCTGGGGTCGAATGAGAAACCGCACAATATCCGGTATGCCGTTCGACCAGCAGCTTAGGCTCGACAAGCCTGCCGGCGAGCGGGTGATTCGGGCTTATGCCGTCACCGACACCGGTCAGACCGGAACTGTGCTGCCTCTTGGTATGACCAACAGAAGTGTTGCGGCCGGAAGCTCGCTCGATCACTGGTTCACTAACCCGGGCGCCGTTGACCTCGGAGGCGGCGGGACTGTTCCAGCCTATGGCACAAACAGCGTCGGCCTCCTGATACGTACCAGCGGGCGTATCCTTCGCACCGGCGTGGACAACAACGGCAACTACTTTATGGTGATCGACGATGGCTCGGGCGTTGCAGGGTACTCGGAAGTGCCGGCAGCACCGGGTAAGGTTGGGTTGTGCGTGTTTACCGGCTTCCGAGACTACAGTTTGGACGTCGGCAAGTACGCCATAGTGACCGGCATAAGCGCGGTCAGAACGGACTACGACTTCGAAGATCCGAGTTACACCATCAGCCCTGAGGCTATGATGAACGTCCGATACATCAAGCCGGTGCAGAACGAGTACGGCGAACCAGACATAACGATACTAGACAACTGATCCAGAGTTACTAAATAAGGGCGGGGCCTCTGTGAGGCCCCGCCCTTTGGCTTAGAAGGAGAATGTTGCGATAGAAAACGCGCCTATCGCAATAACCTGTCAGAAGGAGTCAACGCTATGTCCGAAACTATGCGGTGCGCTCGCTCAGTGGTCCTTGTAGCTCTCATCGCCGCGTGGGCTCGCCTGGCATCAGCCGGCAACTTCGCCGGATACCTGTGCGATCCCATGGGCGTCGGACTGTACGAGCACGCGGTCAACTGCAACGACTTCGGCAATTCCACCTGGGGCGGCAGCTACTGGACGCCGCCGTCTGGCTACTTCGGGTTTTTCAGTACTCCGGGGACAGTCCACAGCGTGGTTGCTGATGATCATCTGGGCTGGGGGGCGACTCACGGCCTGGGGCTTGCCGACGGTGTTTACACGCACAAGCTTCTCGCTCGTGCCAGCTACTTCCAGTATGCCCCTACATGGGACCTTGGTTGGCACCTCGGGGCGGCACAAACCTTCCCCGCTACGGGCACATGCGTGCTCAAGGTCACAATAAGAATCGCTTCGCCCAACGCGGATTTCAATGTGTCGATACATCAGGGAGGGCCGACCGGACCGCAGATCGGCCCGACGAGGACCGCGACAGCCGGAAACGCAGGCGCTCAGACTGTAATCTGGCAGCCAGGGGAGGTGCCAACTACGCCCGGTGAAGTGTATTGCGTGAAGGTTATACGCACCGACGGCCAGGCGTTCTCGATCTTCCTGGTCGAGCCGCTGGTGGACAACGGAGACGCGTGTCCAGAAGGATGCGCGTGGTGGTTCGACGGGTCGACCTGGCGCCCCGACTGGAGCCTCGATACCGGGATCGTCGTCGTATCTGATGGCGACGGGCTTCTGTGCAACCTGAACACAGGAAAATGGGGCAAATGGGGAACCAAGCTATCGGCAGCTAGCAACTTCGGCCAGACGTTTGTGGCCCGCGGAACCGGGCTGGTCTCGGCTTCGTTCACCGTGGATACCTCGGCGAACTACGTCGTCTCGCTGTATGATTACGCCGGCGGCTCCATCGGCGCGCAGGTGGGCACGTCCAAGGTGCTTGCCGCGTCCGCCTACCGCGAGTCCAACGGTGTTGTTTGGAGCCCGGGCGAGTTTCTTCCTCTCGTGCCCGGGAACACCTACTACCTGGAGATCAGACGTCAGGACATCGGCACGTTTGGTGCGTACCGAACTAACGGGGACAACTACGCTGGCGGCATGCTCTTCGTGAACCGGATTGCACAGCCGTCCTACGATCTGGCGACCACCATCTATGTGGAATCGGCTCCGGGCGAGGCTACGAAGCGATACGTCAAGTTCGGTGCAGGGTGGCCGCGCCTTACGTCTCAAACCTCGGGCAGCCTTATCATATACTGGACTACGGACGTGGCTTCCGACACAAAGGTGGAGTATTCCGTCGGCTCCCCACCTTACACCGCGACTTACTATTCTTCGACACTGACTACCGCACACACGGCAATCCTTAACGACCTCTCTCCAAATACGGTCTACCACTACCGCGTTAGTTCGGGTAGGTCATACTATCGCACCGCGGTGTCCAGGGATCTCGTGGCTGCTACAGCCCCCAGCTGCGCGAATCTTCTTACTAACCCGGGCTTTGAGACTGGAAGCCTCGCGCCGTGGGCCTCGTGGTCCGGGAACGTGCAGGTCCACAGCGGAGAATGGTTCTGGAACATGCCTCCCAGGAGCGGCACTTACGCCGCACAGTTCGGCCAGAACGGTGGGCCTTATCCCGGGACAGGGATTTACCAGAGGGTAACCGTGACTCCTGGAAAGTGGTATCGCGCGACCGGCTGGTTCGATCTGTTCCCAACCGAGAAAATCAACAGCTCGGACTACCTGAAATACGACGTCTTCGGAGACAGTTTCGCCCGTCTGATGCAAGCCAGGATAGGGCTTGACCCGACTGGGGGCACAACCGGCGCAGGAGCGATCTGGAGCCGTAACGCGTACTCCTTCCCCAATCCAAACGTTTTCCAGGGCAATCAGGCCTCTAACTTCCCGTACATCTGCCTCTCTGCAATGGCTAAAGCAACAGGAACCGCTATGACGGTATTCACCGCCGTGGACGCAGGCAGCTCCCTTTCGTGGGACTGCTGGAGCGTGGACGATTTCGTGCTCAGCGAAGTTCCGACGACAGATATCGCCGCAGCTAAGCTGAGCAGGGGTCTGAAGGAAGTGCTTATCTCGGACGCGGTGGTGACGGCAGTTCCTACCCAAGTCGGAGCCTACTACATAGAAAAATCTGACCGCACAATCGGCATGCGCGTGGAGAGCGCCGACGGGGCGGGCGTGGGGGACCTGGTGACCGTGATAGGCGGGGTGACCACCAATGCTAATGGCGAGCGTGCAGTTACGAACGCTTCCATTCTGTCCGCGGTCGGCGGCGAACCTTTGCGGCCCGTCGGAATGAGCTGTAGCTCGGTAGGCGGCACCGACTGGCTGGGGCTCTACGGAGTAGGGCAGCAAGGAGTTGTCGGCGGCGTCGGTCCTAATAACATCGGACTTCTTTTTACGGTGTGGGGCAAGGTGAGCAGGGTTGAAACGGGCCCCGGTGTCTACACCTGGTTCATCAACGATGGCTCACTCCCGGGTCCCGGTCTGAAGCTCGACGTGACGGGCGTCGCACCTCCGAACCCCGGGTCTTTAGCTGCGGTTACGGGGATCTCGACCTGCGAGAGGTCGGGATCTTCGCTCACGCGGCTCCTGAAGCCGCGCAGACAGTCCGATATCGTTCCCCTGTAGCCGGGCAACGAGATGAATCGCGAATAAGGAAAGGCCTTCGGCGATAAGACAGGCTCCGCCGAAGGCCTTTTCGCTATCTGACTCCGAGCCTGCGGCTCGCCCTAAGGCCCCAGATCCAGCACGTCCGAGTCGTTTCTCATGTAAAGTACTCGGATCGGGTATTGATCTCCGTTCGTCGGCTCCTCAGGCGTGGGATCGTACATCTCGACTCCAGCGACTCCCGTAACAAGCAGGTAGTGCCCGACTTCGTACGGAGCCGCAGAGAGACCGTAGTAGACCTTCAGCCCCTTGACCGGCTCGCCGGTCTGGTAGCTCGAACCGCCGTCAACACCCGAGCCGTCGTCGATCCAGAACGGATAGAGCCAGTTGGTCGGGTTGGATATCCAATCAACGGCGACGCATCTGCCGAAGACTCTCAACAGAAGGCCGGTAGTGGCAAGACCGGTCGCTCCCGGAACGCCGGGCTGCGGCCCCGACTGCCCACCGTCAACGGACTTGTTGATAACGCACAACGGCGTCGGCGGGTCCTTTGGAGCACCGATGGTTATCTCCGTTGCCCTGATCTGCGCCTCACCGTCGACTACTTCCGTGGCGCCCTTGACGTCTACCGTGTCTCCGACCATCAGAACTCCTGAGCCCGAAGGTATCGCGACCTTGATGCCCGCCGCTCTGTTGTCGTCCTCTATGTAGCAGAACGCAGGCTCAAGCTCATATGCGTAGGTAACGGACTTGCCCGTCATGTCAACCGACCAGCCGGCGGGGTGCGATTTGGCCTCGGCGACGGTTGTCGCCGGCACGCCGAGCGCTACGTCGTCGAACGCCGTTATGTTCCACGCGAGGGGCCATTGATGATGAACCTGCAGGAAAATGGTCGCGCACGGGCCGGTAGCGGTGAAGCCAAGCGCAATTTGCTGCCAGCCGAGCTGCACGTAAGGCGGGTTCCACGTCTGGGTGTAATAGAACGGACCCAGTTCTGATGTGTGCCAGATAACGCTTGGCGAGTTCGGGTCTATTCCGCCGGTCGGGTCGACGCCTATGCGGCATCCGACATCCTGGGCTGCGCCACCGACCTCCTGTGTGTAGACAAACGCCGACACCACGTAATCCTGACCCTCGTTGGTGGCGACCCGCTGGAACACGCCGGACATATCCCCTTCATTACCGTAGCTTTCCACATCGCCACAGTAGTGAGTTGGGCTGTGCGGGGTTACTCCGAACACGTTATCGTTCGGCGGCGGGACCCCGGGGCCGTGGAGGCCGTCGAACTTGCCGAATATGCGCCAGGGAGCGAGCGTCGGATTGCCCTGGGCGTCCGTGGCCTCAAAGTCGCCGTTCATAAGCTCCGGCTGAACGGCAATGGTCTCGAACGAATAGACGTCCGACTCAATATCGGTATAGCCGGGCTTAGTAGCCATCACTCTGTAGTAGTATTTCCTGTCGACCTCCAACCCGGTCAGGGTAACGCTGTGCGCCGACGTCAGAGTGGGGTCAAACGTGCTGAGCTGGTCCAGGTTGTCCGGATCGGTTCCGTATCTGACCTGCGACGTAGCAGTGATCTGATTGAGCGGGTCCCCGGCCGACTGTCTGGCGTCGATTACCGTGTTCCAGGTAATCACCATCTCCTGTGGTGTCGCGCCCCAGTGCCAGGCGATGTCCCTGAACTGGATTGGGGTGGCGAAGTCGGCGTCCGGCCAAGATGCCGGCTCGTATCCCGGCGCGGTTGATCGAACCGAGTAGTGGATGATCGATCCGGGCGGAAGGCCGGTCAGGTTGACCACGTGGTGTGTACCGTCCGGTCCCGTAGCTGTATTGGAGTATGGCGGCACGGGAGCCAGACCCCAGTAGGCGGTCGACGTACTTTCGACGTTGGTGTCCCATTCGATCGTGGCCGTGGTGTCTGTGAACGCGGTCACCGCCACGTTGCTGATGATGACCGGCGGCAGTGTCGTAACCTCAACAGCCAGCGTGTCGAAGTAGGCGCCGAAGTAGGCCCAGTCCCAGGTTGGGTCGAGAGCTCCATAGTTCAGAACGAGCGTGCCGGTGCCGGAGGAGCCGGCCTCGGCAGTCACGTCTATGTGGGTCCAGCCAAACCCGCCTTCAGTGGTCTGCTGCCTGCTCCAGAGTAGGGTTCCGCCGGTAGGTCCGCTGAACCCGCCGTCGATGAGCCGGACCTCCCATCTGGCAGTGCCGTTGAAGTTGCCGAACCCGCCGATTCCGCCGGCAATGTCTCCGGTGATCCTCAGGGGTGTGCCGGGGGCCACTGAGAAAGTCTGATATGCTCCGGAATTGCCGCCTCTCATATTGCCAGCGTAGCCGACGCCGAGCATGTAGCCGTTGCTGGTTGGGTTGCCCGGGGTCCAGACCGTGCCGGAGGTCATAATCCCCGGCGGACTAATTGCCCAGGGGTCGCTCTGATAGGTTACCCACGGGGATACATTACCGGTGTCAAAGTCTCCGTTGTTCAGAAGATTAGCCTGGCTCGAAATCGCGAGGCAGATAGCTACTGCGGCAAGCAAAACTGTCTTCATGCTATTCCCCCCTTTATTGTTTGTGCGACCTGGCAGGCGCCGTGCCGTTCCCTGATACTGACGGCAGCCCGGGCTTTATGGCCCGGGCTGCTTCCTTGAACTTCTCTTCAATTAGCGCCTGCGGCGAAGCGCCAGTCCTGCCAGTCCGGTTAAACCGGCGCCTAGTGCGAGCAGGCTGCCGGGCTCGGGGATCGGCTGCTCGATGTGCACCCAGTCGAACTTGCCGACCATAGGTCCGGTCGCCCAGGGACCAAACGACTCGATGAAGATCGTTTCCCATCCCTCGCGGCATGGGACTTCGAGTTGCAGTATGGTCCAGGGCCCCCAGTACCACCCGGTCCAGACGTCGACTCCTGCGCGGTCCGTCCCGCCGTCCAGATCAACCCCCATTCGAACCCCGACATGTCCGGGGGTCGGTACGAAGTTCCAGTCGGTGGAAAAGGCCTCGGCCAGCGCGGTGATCGTCTTGACCTGGTTCGGCACGTAGTGATCATAGAACTGAATGTACGCGCCACCTGCCAAACCCGTTCCCCAGGCGTCGTTGCCGATTCCCCAATGCTCGCCCGATGGCGGCTGGTACGGGTCGTTGAACAGGAATACGTTGGCTACGCGGTACGGAGATCCGGGCGCACCCGCCTCGGCCCACTGGTATACGGTCCACCCTTCAAGGGTTCCACTTTCCCAATGGGTGTCAACATACACCTGGATCTGGCCCTGCGCGACCGCGGCGCTCAGCGTCAGGATAGCGAGCGCTAAGAACACTCTTTTCATCTTTCTCCCTCCCTTCGTCGACAGGATGTTGCGGCCGGTCATCCATATCGCGCTCGTGCCGCTCGAACGCAAGTACTCACCCCGTCGGTCTACTGAGCAGGGTACCGTAGTGTTACACAAGTAGCACGGTTTGTCAATGAGACTGAGCTAGCAAAATTACCTGATTGTGACCGAAATTGCGACCGTCCCGACGGCTGGGCCACAATCCGTATAAGGTTGCCCTCATTTCGGAACAAGTCTAAGGGCTTTCGGCGTGCATACTCGACCTGTAAGGTTCAGAAAGGGGACTGCTTGCTTAACGGCGCCCGGTCTTCTTCCGCAAGCAGCGGACAGTCCTCGGTTCGAAGCTACCGCGGATTTGGAAGCGTCGCGACTCGAATCTCGGAGACAAGCCGACCGCGTAGAAGTTGGCCTGCGGGGCGCGGCTCGTTTAGTTCAGGACTCTGTAAAGCCCCGCGTCGTCGAAGCAGTTGATATGCCAGCTCGAGGAGTTGTTCTGGCGAGCGTCCAGAAACACAGTGATATAGCCGCCCGGGGAGGTTACGCTGGGTGTTCTTAACTCGCGCCATTCGCTGTACCATTGCAGAGGCTGAGTGTCGGATGCGGACCAGACGACAGTGTCTAACGCCGGGTTTGTGCCGCCTGCCGGGTCAATGCCGACCCTGTTCACTGCTGAGCCCTCGGGGTTGTCGCCGTGGAAGACGCGGCTCCAGACCGCGGCTTCGTAGCTGCCCGGAGGTACAGCCACTCGCTGGTATACGCCGCCGTTCTTGGTCCCTCCGTCTGCAGCACTCCCCAGGAAGAACTGGCCGCTATGTGCGACAATCCCTGCATACCACGTGCCCGACTGCACGCCGTCCACTGATCCGTACGTGGTCCAGTTGGCAAGCGTTCCGGTTTCGAATCCGGGGTTGAGAAGATAGTTGACACCGGTGCGATACGAGAGATCAGCCTCCGACCTAGGCCGCAGAAGCCGGACGACCTTTTCGCCTATTACAGTTGCGCCGGAGACGCCTGAAAGGAGAACATATGTTCCATAGGACGGCAACGGCAGCCCTTGTGACGCAACCCGGACGCCTTTATGGCCGGAGCAGTCGTCGATTTCCGAACCGTCGTCAACGTAGAAGTATGAGCCGCTGGGATCCACATAGGAAACCCGTCCCCAGATACGCACCAGCAAGCCTATGTTGTTGGGGCCGCAGGCAAAACGGTCTGGACACTCGTTCAGAACTGCGCTTTGTTGGCCGAACGCACCTCCGCCCAGGCTAAGGTTGGTCATACCCTCAGGCTTCGGAACCGACATACCGGGTTTCGTTACGACCAAACTGCTCGCATTTAGTATCCTTTCACCGTCAGCAACACCCAAACTGCCGCTGACCTGCACCTCGTCACCGACGGAAACCGCGGTGGGTGTAGCAACCGCTATCCCCGCAGAGCGGTCCGGGCTCTCTATGTAGATTCTCTCCTGCGGCCCGGAAACTGGAAACTGAGCCGTGACGATACCGGACAGAAGGCCGGAACTGCCGTTAGGCAGGCATTTTGCCGTGCAGATTGGCGTGATCGGGGTCAGTACGAAGTTGACAATGGTGGTCTTACCGGCGGCAACCAGCTTTCCGGTTTGTTTCTGCTGCCCGTATCCGGGACATTTCGCTGTCACCTCGTAGGTGCCGACCGTGACGTTAGTGATCGTATAGGCGCCTCCCGGGCCGGATATCGCGGAGTAACCGCCGGGCTCCGCGGTGACGGTGGCTCCGACAAGGCCCTTGCCGGCCGTGTCCTTCACCGTGCCGCTGATGGTGCCGGTAGGTGCGTTCCAGGTCGTTTTCATCCAGGTGGCGACAGATGTGCCGAAGACCTCGAAGGCGGCCCAACCGGGCGAGCCGATCTGAAACACAAAGACAGCGACGACTTGGTTGGCACAGCCCGCGCGGTAGATGCTCATCTGGTTGATGTAGGCCTGTTCAGTGAGCTTATCGTTGTCTCGCCAGCCGCTCCTGCACCTTGGGTAGTCGTCGCATGATGTGCAGTGTCCGCACACGCGATCGCTGCCGAACTCGCCGATGTACCACTCTTTGCTCTGAAGATACGGATGATTTGCTATGGCGACGTCGCGGTGACGGAACGCAAGCCACGGCGCGCAGCAATCGACGGTCAGGTCGAAGTACTCATGTGTCTCGATGCCGTCAGCGGCGTTGACGGCGTTCTTCAGATCCGGATCGTTCCAGATGTTGGAATCCACCCATCCGACCCCGAACGAGCCAAATATGATCTTGCCCCGGTAACCGAGAGCGCGGAGCCTGTTCGCGTAGTTGACGAACTCGGCACAGGTCCGTTTGCTGGCAGTGGGGTTGTCCCAGTTGAACTCGTTGCGATACGCGACGGCATCCGGCTTGGGGCTGAGCCCCGATATCTTCGCCCAGACCATATCGGCATACTGGGAGCCTGTTCGGTCTGCGGGAAGGTTGCCGTCGTCGTGATACGTAGCATCGGCATCCCACGATCGATAGAACACCTTCGCGCCGGTCGCCTTCGCGGCCGCGATGTTGAATGAATAGTGGACCTTGATCCACGGGGCGCCCTGCGCCCAGGCCCCGATATCAGGGGAGAAGTCGATGATATAGGGGCATATAGGCGGATTGGCGGCGCGTGCCGGGGACCCCCCGAGAACGGCGAGCATTATCGCGCACGCCGCGAGAACGAGGAGACATCGTTGCTTCATCCTGCTCATAATCACCCACCACCCTGCGTGCCGGTCGTACGGCTGCATTCAAAGACATAATACCATGGATTTTTTCGGACCGTCCCGCAGGGGAAGGAATGTATCGACTTAGTCTTGCGGGCGTAAACGCCCAAGACCCGGTCATCCTGAACTCGATTCAGGATCCGCCCCTTCGGCGCCTTGACGCTGAATCAAGTTCAGCACGGCATGATTATTCCCGCGGAACCGAACTGTCTCGTTGCTGGCGGTTCCGGCTGATCATGCTATACTGCGTACGGAGGCGTCGTCTCTCTGGGAGGTGCGCTGTGGCAATTCGCGGGATAGGACTACTGGCTGCGATAGCCTGTATCTGGCTGTGGTGTGGGCCGTCGAGTGCTGCGAACAACCGTCCGTTAATCTACGGTATGAATCCGATACCGATGGAATGGTGGGGTTACAACCCTTTGGTCTGGGACCCTCTGCAGTTTCGGAAGATGGCGGAAGCCGGATGTGCGTCGGCACGAATAGGTGTGAACTGGGACCAGATTGAGCCGGTCAAGGGGCAGCGCGACTGGTCGGGAGTAGACAGGTGGATAAACTACTGCCTGGATAACAACATCGAGCCATTGATCCTTATCAACAGCACGCCGACGTGGGCGCTTCCCGACAACATCGACCCCAACGTCCCGGTTCCGACTGCACGTTATCCTGCGGGCGAAGATCACGTCGAGGATTTCAACAACTGGTGCTTCGATCTTGCGCGCCGATTCCGCGGCCGGGCGAGGTACTACGAGTTCTGGAACGAGGCCAACGGCTACGGTTGGTATACCCCCTGGGATCCGGACCCGAGCAAGCGCTTCAGCCGGGCGGATCTGCACACGCCCTGGCTCATCCGGTGCTACAAAGCCGTGAAGCTTGCAGACCCGGGTGCAAGTGTCTCCACAACGGGTATCGATGACGGCGGCGATGGACACGCGGCATATTTCCTCAATTTGATGTACCAATACGGCGCGAAAGGATACTTCGACGCGGTCGCTGACCATCCGTATCCGACCGGTGGCCTCTTCCAGGCGTGGAAGCTGGACGCGATCAGGGCTTGCCTGGATTCGAACGGCGACAGCCACGTCAAGGTCTGGATAACTGAGTTCGGTTACCCGATGGATCCGGGGCGGTATCCGGATTACCAGCAGTATATGTCCGACTATTTCAATACCCTCACTCAGGATGCCTACGACTACGTGCGGATCGCCACCTGGCACACTGCGACCGAGTTCCCCTGGGAGTTCGGCTACGGCCTCATGAACAGCGATCTTACGCCCAAGCCTCCTTACACCACGTTCAAGGACTATCCCAAGCCCGCGAGGGCGGCGGTCTCCGGAGTTACCGTGACTGCGCTCTCCGCGACCAGCGTGCGAATAGGCTACTCGACCAGCGCACCGGCACGCGGCCTGGTTATGTACGGCCCCGACCAGACGTACGGGTTCGTGACCGCGAGAGAAACCACTGCGTCGACGTCTCATCAGCACACGCTCATCGGTCTCTTGCCCGGTACGACTTATCACTTCCGTATCCGAACCGCGCTGGACGGGGTGGAGGATGGAGACGCCTTCTCGCAAAACCGCACATTCACCACGCCGGCCGGTGTTGCAGTTCGCATAGTCGACGGCCCGACGGCAAGCGAGATCACCAGCACCGCCGCCACAGTTACGTGGACCACCGATGTCCCCTCGGACTCGACGGTGGAATATGGGGAAACCTTCGCATACGGCGGATCAGCCGGGTCCTCGAGCATGACGACGACGCATTCGGTGCGCCTGTCAGGCCTGGCGCCGGGACGAAACTATCAGTACCGCGTCATATCAGCCGCGAGCGGGTACGCGTCCGGTGCGGCGGAGGGCAGGCCTTTCACCACATTGCCGGAAAACGCAGGCCTGGTTAACGGGGGCTTCGAATCCGGCCTTGAGAGCTGGACTTTCTGGGAGATATACCCCTGGGGGAACGATAACGGCGGCGACGGAGTGGACTACCCGGGCCATATCTCCGTGCGGACCGACAACGGCGGCGTGTTCATACCGTCACCGCCGGCCAAAGATGGATCCCACGCACTTGGCCACGATGTTGGGTGGGCGAGTGCCGTCGGGGGAGTATATCAGACCATCGACGTCCCGAACGGCGCATATATGGTGGCCGGGTGGGTGCACGCGGGATGCGACGGAGGCGATGAGCTGGTGGAACTCAGGGCTATCGACGGCGAATACACGGGCGGCATCCCCGGCGGGGTCGTGGTTGCGCGGTTCTCATCGACCAGGGAGTGGACCAGGTGTGCCGGGGTCGTAGACGTCACGACGGGCAAGCTCACAGTAGCGACGCGCATCAGCCAATGGTGGGCAGTCAGCTACCTGGCCGGTCATTTCGACGGCATCGTAGTTGCGCCGTGCACTCGTTCCTCAATTTCGGACATCAAGGCGCGTTCAGAAGGCGAAGTCGTGGCCACCGACGGCGAGAATGTCGTTAGCGCCGTGTTCGCCAACAACACTTTCTACATTCAGGATGACACGAGGTGTGCGGGCATTCGTGTGCGCACCACATCCCCGCACGGCTTGACTGAAGGCGACCGGGTAGCGGTGGCGGGTATCCTTCGTCGGACAAACGGGGAGACCGTGATCGAAGATGCCGCCGTTATCGGGCGCTCGTAGTGCTGGTTGAGGACACATGTTGGCTCCGGGGCCTGGACTCGAACCAGGATCGACGGCTCCAAAGGCCGTTGTCCTGCCATTGGACGACCCCGGAGAGCCGATTTTATTATAGGTCCATCCGCCCCGACGGTCAACCCGCGTTCACCAGAGAGGCTGTACCTATAGCCGGCAAACTTAGCGATTTCGGCGAATTGATGCTAAAAGACTGAGCGGAAAAGTCGCCGAAAACGCAGCGATCGAGGCAGCGCAAGCCGTTTCCGCAACTAGTAGGGCCACGCCCCGACGCGTCTAACCCTCACCCCGACCCTCTCCCGTAAAGGAAGAGGGAGCTTATTGCGCTGCGCGAAAATCGCGGGAAACGCGCCGAGGGAAACAGCCAGGCAAAAGTGACAGTTAAGTTCCGCGGGAGTCACGTCACGCTGAACTTGTTTCAGCATCCAGGCGCTCCTGGAATCGATCCTGAATCAAGTTCAGGATGACGTAGTGCCTGGCTTTGGCGCCCGCAAGACTAAACCGATACTGGCAAAAATACTGGTTGACAAATTCCGAAAAGCTGATCTAGGATACAGCAGAACGGCGTGCATGGCTGGCTATTCTTGCTGCAAAAGGAGGTGAGAGTCATGTACAGGCGCACGGCATCTATTATCCTGGCAGTCGTCGCGCTGGCCGTAGCCATCGGTTCGGCTTCCTTTGGGCAGGCAGCGATTCCCGATGCTTACGTCAAGGGATCGGGGGCGATACAGGTCGGTACAAACCTCGGCCTGTTCGAGATCAACGTAGTTCGAACCGGGGCTATCCTGAACGGCGGCTTCCGCTACACGGAGGTAGCATCGAACGCCACGCGCCCGGTAGCCGTCATCGTCTCGCGCGTCGTGAAGTCCCTGGTCGTGAATGGTAACTTCGCCACTATCACGGCGGAGGGCATCTGGAACGGAGTGCCGTCCAACCTGACGGTTGAGTGTTTGGACGACAACCCGTCCGGCGACTGGTTCCACATCACGGCCGTGCCGATCAGCAGCCCAATGCCGGTGATCTACGACGCTGCGGGCGGTGTCATCAAGGGCGACATAGCGGTCTTCAGCAGGCCTGCGGCTGCCGGCTATACCAAGGGCTACGGCACGATTGCTACGGCCAACAATTGCATCGGCAAGTTCCGGTTCTGGGCCGAGTTGACGAGCGCCGGCGTTAGGGGCTGCCTGAACTATGTTGATTACAACCCCGCAGCCCTGTCGGCTATTGTCAGGCCTCGGGCGGTCATCTACCTGCCGCGTGTGGAAAGGCTGATCATAGTTGGCAACACAGCCGTGTTCGGAGGCAAAGGTGCTCTCAATGGGCGGCCCGCGTTGATCGAAGTCAAGGTTGTGGACAACGCCTCGCCGTCCGGCCCCGCAGTGCGCGACGCGTTCTTCATCAAAGCCACACCTCTGACTGCCGATTCGGTCACGGCAGGCTATGAGGCGGGCGGTCCTCTGACATCCGGGGACATAGTAGTTGCGCCGATAAACGGCGGATAGCCCTCAATGGACGGCAGCTCCGGAACACGCCATTCCGGAGCCTGACTTGCGCAATTACAGCCGGCGCTTCTTAGCGGGCTTTGCTGGCAGGATTCGGCATCGGCCGAATGCGGCAGATGGAAAACCGGAACACCCCTGGGTTGCGCGAGCGCAAAGCACCGACCCCGCAGGAAGCGCCGGCATTTTTGGCCCTATAGGTAAGGGATGGTTCCATGTGGCTTAGAATTTTGCTGCTCGGGTTGGCGGTGGCGGCCGCGAGTCCGGCTTCGGCTGCTTACTGGGACATAGAGCTTGTCTACGATGGCGAGCTTGGCTCCGGAGATACCTGTCTTGCGATAGGCCCGGCAAACATACCCCACATCAGCTACGCTGCGGGGGGCGTCCTATATTGTGCGGAGAAGATCGTGGGAGGATGGAGGCACGAGCCTGTCGCGCAGGTAGGCTTCTGGGGAGGGCTTTCCTCCATCGCATTCGCGGGAGCCGGACAGCCATGCATCGCGTTCATAGATAGTAGTGACCCGATTACGTGCTATCTGCGCTATGCCTACAGGCAGGTCTTGTGGACTGTCGAGACAGTCCAGGACATCGGGTGGCTCGGCGACCGCGTTTCTCTGGCGATGAATCGATTCGGGCAGCCTTGCATCGCCTATTGCCGGACGAATGGTTCCGATACCTACCTGTGCTTTGCTAGGCGCGTCGGAGCAGGTTCCTGGATTGTGCAGGATGTCGCGCCGGTCACAGCTGTGACAGGTCCGGCGCTTGATTTCGATCCTGCAGGAACCGCGTACATCGCGTTTGCGGATGC
>JBMFPI010000003.1:0-28909 GCA_049969195.1 Armatimonadota bacterium | reverse complement strand
GGAACTTGACCCCACGCCGGCTTTGTCGGGTTCGTTACCTGACTCGGTCTCACAGGAAAGAATCGCGGAAATGGCCGGGCTTGCGTTCTATCGCACCAAGCTCAAATCGTTGTCGCCGCACTGGACAAAAATGGGATCGTGTAACATAATGAGTACGGTATGAATAGGGTATCTTCTTTGAGCTCGAGTCCTGGATAAGGCTGGTTTATTCAGAGTTCGAAATTGCTGGCGGGCATGGGTGACATGCCCGGAAATGGGGCTTAAGCCATATCAAGGAGAGGGAATGAACAATGTTGTATGGCGCCAGGTTACTCGTCTTTGCTTGCCTCCTGGTCATTGCCGGGCAGCTCGCGGCTGTGTCAGGGACCCTGCCCGGCAAAATTAGTTATCAAGGAAAGCTGACAGACTCGGCCGGACACACACTGCCCGACGGCACCTACCAGATGGTGTTCAAACTCTTCGATGCTCCTCAGCAGGGGAATGAGTTGTGGACCTCAGGTCCATTGAACGTGACAACCAGCGGCGGAGTCTTCTTGACGCAGTTGAACGTAGGCCCCGGGCCGTTGGAGTCGGGCAGCGTGTGGGTTGAGGTCACTGTCGGCAACGGTCAGCCGCTTCCGAGAATCCAGCTCCTCTCGGCGCCCTACGCTCTCATAGCGGGCCAATGCGCCGGGAGTTGGAACCTGTCAGGCAACGCGAACACGGTTCCGGGCACACATTTCGTCGGCACGTCCGATGCGACCCCGCTGGAGATCAGGGTGAACATTGCGCGTGCGATCAGGATAGAACCGGGACAGGTCACGCCGAGCATCGTCGGAGGACACGAGGTAAACTACGTAAATGCTGGTGTCGAGGGCGCGTTCATCGGCGGCGGCGGCGCCCCGGAAAACACGGGTTGGGAGTTCCCCGTGCCGAACAGCATTTATGACAGCTACGGGTTCATAGGCAGCGGCCGGCACAACCAGGTCGGCAGCCCGGACGAAGATGTCAACTCGGCCTGCGATGCGGTAGTCTGCGGTGGGACATTCAATTCTGCCGCGGCTGAGCTCGCGTTCGTCGGCGGCGGCACCGGAAACAGCAGTTCTGCTAGGACCGCGACGATAGCGGGCGGCCTTTACAACTCCGCCAACGGCATCGTTTCGTTTGTCGGCGGCGGCGAGCACAATCAAGCAAATGGGAACTGGTCCGTCGTAGCCGGCGGTGCGCAAAACCAGGCAAGCGGGGAATATGCTTTCATAGGCGGAGGACTGGAGAACATGGCCGTTTCCGGTGGCCCGGTAGAGCAGGGCGCGACAGTCGGCGGAGGCGTCAGGAACTGGTCCAGATCTATGTGCACAACGGTGGCAGGTGGACTCGAGAACGAATCTAGCGGCTGGTTCAGCGCGATCGGCGGCGGACAGGCCAACCGCGCCGACGCCGGATGGTCGACGGTCGCCGGCGGGAGCTCCAATCTTGCGTCCGGCGTGTGGTCGATGATCCCCGGCGGCGAACTGAACGCAGCCGAAGGTGACTACTCCCTTGCAGCCGGGCGGAAGGCGAGAGCGGTGGGCGCGGGCTCATTCGTGTGGGGTGACAGCACCGACGACGAGGTCGCATCCACCGGCCCCGATCAGTTCGTCGCTCGAGCCAGCGGAGGGGTGTGGTTCTACACCAGCCCGGATTTGTCGACCGGCGCGTACCTCGCTACCGGTGATTCGGCCTGGTCTACGATTAGTGATCGCGCGGCCAAGAAGAACATCGTGCCTGTGGATCCGGAGGACGTGCTCGAGCGACTCTCGAAAGTTCCGATTTCCACCTGGAGCTACAGGGCTCAGGGCGCGACAGTCCGGCACATCGGCCCCATGGCCCAGGACTTCTACGCCGCTTTCGGTGTGGGCGCCGACGACAAGCACATCAGCACGGTAGACCCGGACGGCGTTGCGCTCGCCGCAATCCAGGCCCTCGATCGCAAGCTCAAGGAGAAAGATGCTCAGATCGAGGGTCTCCAGAAGCAGCTCGACGAACTCCGAGCCGAACTGGCCGCCCTGCGGGCCAAACAGTGCGGTTGGCCGGAACCGGCACGAGCGGTCTGCGACGGCCGAGTGTCCTCCGCAGCCCCCGGATCTGGCGATGGACCGGTTCGCGCCTGGCCCGGCGTCCGACCCTGCCGTAGAGTTGTGCGGGTGGTCGTTGCGATGGAACGCCAAACTCGCGTTTTCGGCGATTCGATGCTTCTCAGCTAAGCGGGAGAATCGCCGAAAACGCACCAATCCCACAGCCTTAGGAACCGCTATCCAATTTGATCGTCCGGGGAATGCTACCCCGGACGCGGTGCGGCGTACATGTTGCCTGCGGGGCTATGTTGCGAGAACGACTCCGGCGAAAACTCTCCTCGTGTACCACTTCAATCTCCAAGGCGCAAACGCGTAAAAACCCCGTCATCCTGAACTCGATTCAGGATCCATCCATTCGGCGCTTGCATGCTGAAACAAGTTCAGCATGACGTGATCCCCGCAGAACCGAACCGTCCCGATTCGACTATGACAGCTCGGGCCGTGGCGAGCGGGGGCTACCCTCTTGTCCACGCGGCATAGTCCTTGGCGTGGTAGGTGATAATCACGTCCGCGCCGGCGCGCCGAATGGATGTGAGAATCTCGGTTGCGACGCGACGCTCATCGATGTACCCCTTTTCCGCGGCGGCTTTAACCATACAGTACTCGCCGGAAACGTTGTAGGCGGCAATGGGCACGTCGACCGAGGCCCGAGCGTCGCTGATGATATCCAGATAGGCCAGCGCCGGTTTCACCATCACGATGTCCGCTCCCTCGTCGACGTCCAGCGTGATTTCTTTCAGTGCCTCACGGCGGTTCGGCGGGTCCATCTGGTAACTGGATCGGTCTCCAAACTGCGGCGCACATCCGGCGGCGTCGCGGAACGGCCCGTAGAAGCCCGAAGCGAATTTGGCGGCGTAGGACATTATGGCTACCTGGGTGAAGCCGTTGTCGTCGAGCGCATCGCGGATTGCTGCCACTCTTCCGTCCATCATGTCCGAGGGCGCGACGATGTCGGCGCCGGCCTCGGCATGGGTGAGGGCGATACGCGCGATCAGCTCGAGGGTCCTGTCGTTATCGACCTCGCCTCCACGGACAACACCGCAGTGACCGTGCGAGGTGTACTCGCACAGGCATACGTCTGTGATGATAACCAGCTCCGGCAGGCTCTTCTTGAGCATTCTGACTGCGCGCTGGACAATGCCGTCGGGAGCATATGCTTCCGAGCCAACATCGTCCTTCGATGCCGGCAGGCCGAACAGTAGCACCGCTGGTATCCCTAGCGCGGCGACTTCTTCGGCCTCTTTGCGCAGCGCGTCAACAGAGAAATGGTAAACCCCGGGCATCGCCGGTATCTCGAGCTTGACATCCAGGCCGTGAACGACAAACAGCGGATAGACAAGATTGTCTACGGCCACTATGTTTTCTCTCACCATCCGGCGCAAGCTTTCGGATCGGCGGAGCCTTCTCATGCGGTTAATCGGGTATGACATCGTGATTCTCCCAGGCAAGTCGATGACCCATCAGGAGATTCCGAGGGCCGCGTCGAAGAAGATCCTACTAACATGCTAGTCCTGACATCAATGGATTACAAGGCCGGAGTCCTGAAGGGGATAGTTCAGTCTCGCGGGAATCACGTCATGCTGAACTCGTTTCAGCATCCAGGCGCCGAAGGGATAGATCCTGAATCAGGTTCAGGATGATGGGGTCCCGGGCGTGTGCGCCCGTGAGACTGAACTCACACAATTCGTCAGGACTGACGGCCGAAGCTCCGTCTGGAAATGCAGAGGAGGTATTTCGTTGAGAACTCTCACAAGAATCTTCGCAATCGTTGGACTTCTCGCTGCGGTAGGGACAGCATTCGCTGTGGGCGCACCCGACAGCGCTGCCGTGACACTAGCCCTGGCCGCGACTCCGCCAGACAACACCCTCACCGATCTGGAGAAAGCGCAGGGGTGGCAACTGCTTTTTGATGGCAAGACAACCGACGGCTGGGGCTGCACGGAACAGGACAGCAAGGGCTGGGTAATCGAGAACGGCACGATCCACTACAACCTTCAGGGAGGCGGATACTTCTACACAAAGCAGCGCTACCGCGATTTCGAGCTCAAAGTCGACTTTATGGTGGACAAGGGCACAAACAGCGGCATCTTCTTTCGGTGGGACAAACTCAGCGATCCGGTGCAAACGGGCATAGAGATGCAGATCCTGGACAGCGCTGGCAAGGAGCGACCTGGGAAGCACGACTGCGGCGCTATCTACGACGTTCTGGAGCCGAGCGTGAACGCCATGAAGCCGGCCCTTGAGTGGAACACGGTCACCATAAGGTGCCGCGGGCCGTTTATCACCATCACAATGAACGGCAAGCGCATAATCAACATGAACCTGGACAAGTACACCGAGCCCTCCAAGAACCTAGACGGCACGCGCAACAAGTTCCGCACGGCCTACAAGGACATGCCGCGAGAAGGCCACATCGGCTTCCAGTCCCACGGCGGCAAGATATGGTTTAAGAACGTCAAGATCAGGGTGATTGACTAGCTCGCGTTTATGGGTACGCTCCGCGAAGCTGACGAATGATACGGGTATTCGGCTGCGTACGGTGCCGCGAGGGCACTGGCACAGCAGATGTCAGTCCCAGCTTATAGGCTGCGGGGATGGCTGGGATGAACCACCCACCAAGGCGGCCGGCCCCATTCACGGAACGCAACACCCCCTCTCCCACGCCTTGCCAAACGGGCATATTCATGCTAGATTGCATACGGAGGAACCCGCGTAGGCCGAGACTGGGCCGTGTGCGGGCGCGCAGAGGGATAGGGAGGTGAGCCGGCTATGTCCACCAAATTCGGGCGCACGGCGGTCGTGCTCGCGACCGCATTGCTTTGCGCTTGTCCCCGGCTCTGTTTCGGAGGCCACTGGGCGCTGGCGTTCTGGCGCAGCCTCTGCCAGGAAGAAGCCGCGAACAACCTGTACATCCGCATCTGGACCTTCAACGAATCCGGCAGTCCCGTCGGCAACGTCCAGGTTAGCCTGGGGGGAACGGCTACCGCTACGACCGATTCCAACGGCCGCGTGGACTTTGTGATGTCCGTGAACAGTGAGTACCAGGCCCAGGTGAGTCAGGCAGGGTGCACTAGCGACGTATCGCCCCCTATGAGCAACGGGCGCTATCCGAACTGGGGCCACTACTCGTACGAGCTAGGGTTTATGTACAAGTCCGACATAAACAACCCCGGAGTATTCGACACAAACCTGGTGTGCGGCCCTGCGCCCCGAATCGGAAGTACGACCAGCAATGCTCCGTGCACGGCGAGTCTGGCTTATTACAGCTTCGACCCGTGCAGTTGGAGCTCGGACGTCGGCGCGCGCGACCTGCCGGGCGGGGGCTGGGGCGAGCATATGCAGTCGTTCGTTCCGAACGGCAACCGGGTGGCCTGCGTGCAGTTCCATCCGACAGTCGGCGGCATCAACGTGCCGATTCAGTTCACGGTCGAGATTCGCAGCGGTTCGCCGACGGGCCCTGTGATCGCTTCCAGGACCAGCAGCACTCACTACAACCAGGACTGGTGGGTGGTGCCGTTCGGCACGAGCGCCTGTCCGGTCACGCCTGGGCAGACCTACTATGCCCGGATCTACACATCCGGCGGGTTCAACGCCTATTATATGAACAAAGACTTTTCCCCGGCCGGCGGTTATCCGTCCGGAAGAGCTATCGGGCAGGCCTACTGGCGTCCCGACAGCAACTCCGCTTGGGGACCGGCTCCCGATCCTGATCTCAAGGGCTTCATATGCTGCTGCAACGCCGAGCAGGCGATCTACATCAGCAATGTAACCGTCTCTCCGACCGGCTCGACCGCAACTGTGACGTGGACAACGGATGTGGCATCTACGTCCAGGGTGGATTACGGCTTGACCAGCGCGTACGGAAAATACGTTTCCGACTCGTCGCTTGTCACCAGTCACTCCATCACCCTGACGGGTCTGCGCGGCGGCACTATCTATCACTTCAAGATCACCTCCACGCGCAGCGGTTACAACGATGGCGTCACCGCAGATTCCGTGTTCATGACCGACCCGGTGAATCCTAACCTGCTCACGAACGGCGGGTTCGAAAGCGGTAGTCTTTATCCCTGGCAGCAGACGAACAACATCTGCGAGATAGGCGGATGGTGCACGTGGGGTCCCTGTCCGCACGGAGGAGCTAGGGATGCCGTCAGCGCGTGCAGCTACGGCACGAAAAACGGCTATCTCTACCAGGTTGTGAGCGGGGTCGTGCCGGGGGCTACCTACACGGCCTCCGCCTGGATTCAGACAAGGCAGGTGGGCGGCGTCGACACCGACGTTGCAGCGAAGATCGGTATTCACCCGAGCGGCGGCAGCCCGGTCTCCGGTGTGACCTGGTCTCCGGAGTACAGCAGTCAGAACGAGTGGATGCCCGTTTCGATATCCGTTCCAGCCGCCGGGACAAGCATTACGTTTGCCTTTCAGCAGATCCACAGGTGGCCTCTGCAGTGGAACATTAACGCCTACGACGACTGCGTTCTTGCCGGGCCTGTGGGGGGCAAGGTGCCTGCGGTCAGGGGCTGCGTCGACGGGATGCTCGTAGCGCTTTCGGGAGTCCTGGTGACCGCAACGCCGTCGCAGGTCGGCGCCTACTACGTCCAGGAGCCGGATCGCACCGGCGGCATTCGCGTGGAGGCGATAAGCGGTAGCGCAAACCTTAGCAGCCGCGTCAACGTGACCGGATGGCTGAGGACCGAAAACGGCGAGAGGATCATATTCGACGCGACCATCACGCCCACCGGCTCGAGCACGGCGAAGCCCGTGGCCCTGACGAACCGCGATCTCGGCGGCGCCGACCTCAATAGCCTCGCGAAAGGTGCAACGGGCAGGTGCGGGCCCAACAACGTCGGCCTGCTTGTGAAAACGTTCGGAAGGGTGTCATCCCCGGGCGCGGGATTGTTCTACATCACCGACGGCTCGGGCGAGCCGATAAAGGTAGATGCGTCCGCAGCCAGCACGCTGCCCAACGCGAATGACTACGTGTGCGTTACAGGCATCTCGAGGCTTGAGAGGCGCGGGCCGGACTACGTGCCCTACATCAAGCTCCGGCAGACCAGCGACTGGCGAAGCATGCAGCCTTAAGGACGTTGCGATAGAACCCAATTCCTGCGTTTTCGGCGACTCGACGGTCCTCAACTAGGCTCCGGGAATCGTCGAAAACGCGCCTATCGCAACAGCCTGGGGTGTCCTCAGGACAGTTGGGCTCCGCGAGGATCACGTCACGCTGAACTTGATTCAGCATCCAGGCCATTAAGTGATAGATCCCAAATCAAGCTCAGGATGACGGGTTCCTGGACGTTTGCACCTCCAAGACTGGACCGATGCGTATGTAGTTTTCTTCCCTTGACAAAAAAGGGCTTACGAACGCATAATGCACTTGGTAGTATTATAGTACCACCGCCCAGGGTACGAAGTCGGGGTGATTTGCCCGGGCGGCACGTGGTCGGAAGGAGAGGTTGACTTTGACCTGTCGGACAGTGCGCTATCTGGCTGCGTCGGTCTTCTTGGTACTGGTATGCGCGGTTGCGGCTTATCCGGCCCTGGAGATTCTGGATGCAGCCTTTCGGCCCGACCGCATGCTTCCGGAGTTCTACGGGTTCTGGAAGACGCACGGTTGGGGAGATGTCATATCAAACTGCTACGTGGGCGGCGCACTGGCCGTCTACGTTCGGAACACCGGCTCAAGCTCAGTCACAATCAGCGACTTTACGATCAACGGCACCGGCCTTGCGAACGGTATCGGGTGCAAGACCGACAAGACCTACCGCTGCGGCCAGTATGCCTGCAGCGTTTACTACCCGAGCCGCAAGCAAGCGCTGATCGACGCCGGCGAGCCTATATGGTGGCGGGTTGAGCCCAACCCTGTCCCCGCGGGAGGCACCGCCGAGATATTTGTCCGAATGCGCTTCAGAGTCGTCGGGACCCTCTCATGCGCCATAGTGGCCGGATCGACCATCCCGGTCACAATCAACGTCACGACCAACGAAACCCCTCGCGTGGCCGGCTATGCCCTTTCCCCGGACTCGACTACGCTGTACCTGTACCTGCGACACCCTACGCGTGGGAAACTGCCAGTGCAGATACTCGTCGATGGAGTGGATAGGACTGCCAGCTCTACTATAATCGGCGATCCGAACTACGATCTTGTGCCGGTGGCGGTCAGCCTCAGCTCGGCGTTTGCGCGGGGCTCGTTCCACTGCTTCCAGGCGGTCTATGACGACGGCAGCAAGGCCTCCGACGGCTGTCGCGTTTACTATGATAACTTCAAGCACGGCGTGTGGGGAGGCCCGTCGTTTTCGTCCGACGAGGAGCAGCACCAGTGGTTTCACAACCTGGAGCGACACTCGATCAACCTGCAGAAAGGCGGGCAGGGAGGCTGGTATAAAACGAGCGACGGAAGAGCACACCTCGCCGCAGCCGGGTTTAAGTTTCTCCATGAGGATCCCAGCACGCCTGATCTGTACTCGATCTTCCTGTGCGACGAACCCGACGCCGGTGAGGGAAATGTGCCGACGTCGGTCAGTCCTTATCAAGTGGGAGCGCTGGCGCACAGCCTGAATAACCTCTCGCAGTCATTTAAGACCAACTACGCGAGGTGTCCAACGAACCTGAATCTGGACGGCTCGTTCAAGCCCTACAACTACTACGTCTATGGCCACGTGCCGGACATTCTTTCGGTGGACCCCTACTACCAGACGCGCATAGTCGATTCGTACTGGAACCCGAGTCTTGCCAAGACTATGCCCTGGTACAGAAAGGCAACCTACATCTACGCCGTAGCGAGCACCTGCCAGGCTGCGTGTGAGCCGGGCCGGCTGCACGTGATTCTGAATAGCTGCCGCAAGCACCAGAACGACGACGAGGCCCACCGCGTCTTTCGGTGGGCTACGCCGGAAGAGAAGCGCATAGAGTTCTATTATGCTCTGGCCGCGGGCGCAAAGGAGATAGCCTACTGGTGGATGACCCCTGTCGGCATCAACCAGGACGGCTTCAGCGGGATCGGGTGGGCCACCGAGCCGGGCTCAGCCGCCCTGTGGCGGGAGATCGGTCTCCTGGGAGCCGAGGCCGGCACCGTCAGCCAGCTCATAGTTAACAGTTGCCCTGTTGGAACCGAGATCACGAAGCCGGGCAGGTTATGGGCTCGCGTGCTGCTTAGCGGCACAAGCACAATGCTGCTCCTGTGCGTTAACGACGACTACGCTTGCACCGACACGGGTACCACTATCCGGTCCATCGATAACGCAGAGGTCAGCCTGGACCTTCCGGACTGGATCAGCCCGAACCAGGTGTTCGAAGTTGACTACAAGGGTATCCGCGACGTCCCGTACTCCGTGGCGAACGGTCGGATCGAGCTTCATCTCGGCAGAGTAGATGTGACGCGGATGATCATAATTACCGATGACGCTGCGCTCAAGAGCGCGCTGCAATCTGTGTATTCCGCCACCTACGGTCCGCGGGTGGCCGAGCTTATTCCGGCTCAGTAAGGGAGAGAATCATGAAGCGTGTGGGGATTATGAGCAGTTTCGCCGTGTTAGCGGTCGCCTTGGCGGCTGTGTCTGGGGCGTCGGCGGCGATTGAAGTGATTGACGCGTTTTTCCGTCCCGACCGAATGCTTCCGGAATGGAACTACTTCTTCTCGAGCAGCTACAAGCCGGGTGATGTTATTCCCAACCGCACTCCCGGCGGGTCGGTCTGCGTCTACCTGCGTAACACCGGCGGAACCAGCGTCACTATTGACGATTTCATCATCAACGGCACGGGGCTCAAAAACGGCATCAAGTGCAAGGAGGACAAGACCTACC
This sequence comes from Armatimonadota bacterium, assembly GCA_049969195.1. Lineage (GTDB taxonomy): Bacteria > Armatimonadota > UBA5829 > UBA5829 > UBA5829 > CALJES01. Next base: position 19,014 of record JBMFPI010000003.1, on the reverse strand, counting down.
GCTGCGACCTTATGGCCTGCAGTGTCTACTATCCATTCGCCAAGCAGGCTCTGATAGACGCGGGCGAGCCGGTGTGGTGGCGCGTGGACCCGAATCCCATCCCGGCCGGGGGAACCGGCGAGGTGTTCGTTCGGATGCGCTACATAGTTCCGGGGACCCTGACCTGTTCGGTGGTGCCTACTTCGGGATCGTCGGTTCCCGTCGTCATACCCGTCTCCGGGAGCGAGATACCGCGCATAGTCGACTGCTGCTACTCGCCCGACATGACTAAGCTGTATCTGTATCTTCGCCACCCACAGAGGGGTACCGCGCCGACAACAGTGTATGTCGACGGCGTGAACGTAACCGCAAACTGCACGATCGTCAGTGATCCCGGTGTAGATCTGGCCGTTGTGAAGTGCAACTTGGCTTCGGCGTTCTCGCGCGGCAGCTATCATGTCTTTCGAGCCGACTATGCCGACGGCACCAGGGCATCGTTCGGCCTGCGGGTATACTCGGACAACTTCAAGTACGGCACCTGGAGTGCCCCGCGGCTCGACACTGACCAGCAGAAGCGCGATTTTCTGATAAGCATGGGCGAGCGCTCGATCAACCTGTTGACCGAGGGTGTTGGCGACCTCGGTGACTTTCTCAAGACGGCCGAGGGCAAGTCCATAATGGACCGCTACGGCATTAAGAAACTCCACAACGACAAGACGAGTGATCGACTGTGGGGCATCTTCTGCTGCGACGAGCCTGACTGCGGAGAACCCAATGTAGCAGCCGCCGTGGCGCCTTATAACAAAGTCGGCACGCTGGCCCAGGCGATGGTCAATCGAATACGCGACAACTTCAGGGGCAGTTATGCCGTCTATCCGTGCGTTGTGAACCTCGACTCCACCAACAGTCCATACCAGTGGTACAACTGGGGTCACGTCCCGGACATCTTCTCAATGGACCCTTACTATATGGCTCGTATGAGCGACGCTTACTGGTACAAGCCCAATACAATACCCTTCTACAGCAAGGCCACCTACATATACGCTTTCGCAAGCACGTGCAAGGCCGCGTGCGAGCCTCGCCTTCTGCATATCATACTGCAGTGCACCAGAAGACAGCGCCCGGACGAGGGTAGGGTCTTCAGATGGCCCACTCCCGAGGAGCAGCACATCTGCGCTTATTATACGGTCGGCGCGGGGGCGAAGCAGATCGCTTATTGGTGGCTGGCACAGCTCAGCCCTACGCAGGATGGACACAATGGCTGCGCCGCGAACAACGAGCCGGGGGCCGTTGCGCTCTGGCGCGAAATGGGTTTGATCGGGGCCGAGCTCGGGCTTGTCGGCAACATTATCGTCAACAGCAGCCCTGCCGACTTCGTGATCACCAGGTCCGGCAGGCTCTGGATTCAGCCGTTGCTGAGCGGCGTCGACACGCTTATGCTGCTCTGCGTTAATGACGACTACTCGTCAACCGACGCCGGAATAACGATCAAGCCCGTCCACAATGTCCGGGTAGAGTTCGATCTGCCCAACTGGCTTTCAAGCCCGGCAAACGTTTTCGAAGCAGACTATCGCGGGATACGAGACGTCCCGCATACCGTCGCGTTTGACAAGATCACGCTCGACCTCGGCAAACTCGAGGTAGCGCGGATGGTCATAATCACGAAAGACAGTGCGCTCAGAAGCACACTGGAGTCGCTCTACAGCACGGTTTACGGCCCAAGAGTCGCCGGGCTGATACCGACGCTGCCTTAGGCCGAATCATTCGGCGGTTCGGTGCTCCACAACGAAGAAGAAAGCGATTGGAGAACAGAACACTGATACTCCGCGAGCACCGCAAACGCGCTCTCCGCGGAAGCACGAGGGAAGAAAGATGAAAGGGAGAAATCGACATATGACGGCAGGATCACGTTGCCGATACCCGGGCGCTTTGGCGATAGCGGCGCTTGTCGCCCTGCTGGCCGGGGTCACGGCTTCAGGGGCGGCTGGAGAGTCCCTGATAAACCCGGGATTCGAAGAACCGTTCGGATCGCCGCCCGAGTGGACGGCAACGATTCTCTCCGGCAGCGTGCCGGTGGCAACTAGGGACACGGAATCCAAGCTGAACGGCTCCTATGGCGGCCATATAAAGATAACCGGCGCATCCACGGGACATGCGTACCTGGAGCAGGTTGTCTCCGGATTGACTCCCGGTGTTTTGTGCACGGTAAGCGGATGGATGCGGCAGGTTTGGGATCGCACCGACAAATACCACGTGTACATTGAGGCACTCGGGGGTGGGGCTCCTCAGGTGTCCGCTTACTCCACCACTACCTATGCCCAATACACGCTTACCCAGACTGCTGACGCGGCCGGGCAACTCAGGATCCGTCTGCATGTGGACAAGTATGCGACCACTACCTCCGATAAGGTTTGCGACGGGTACTTCGACGACTGTTCGGTTGTGCCCGCCGGGGGATCGGTGCCCAACCCGCCTACTGGCGGCAGCGCCGTCGCCGTGTCCGCTAGCCAGATAACCTGGAGCTGGACACGAGCATCAGGTGCGTCCGGAGAGGTGTACAGGGCGTATGATCAGCCCAGCGGAGGGACTATCAAGTGGACATCGGCTTCGCAGGCGAGCTCATACACCGAGTCCGGCCTCGCCGCCAACACGCTCTACGGCGTCGGGGCGGCATCGGGCAATCAGCGTCATCTGGCCACTTTCCTGGGTGCCGAGAGCAGTACCCGACTTGCCCTGCCCGCGAGGTACACGCTCGCCGGAGCTCCCACATGTGACGATACCGTCCCATACGCCGACGTCAGCATACGCTGTGACTGCGGCGAAATGAAAACCGATTGCACACCGGGGCAGAACATCGCGTTCACCTTCAACAACGCCTTCGGCGACGGGCCGGCTAACGTCGGCAAGTTCACTTATGCGTGGCTGCCCTCGCCGTCGTGGGACGGAGTCACGGGCGCTCAAGAGTGGACCAGCGGCTCAACCCTCGTGAAGCAGGCCGGCGGGGACGGTTCATCCTACTATTTGCATCTCAGATCGTGGAACAACGACAATCCTCGGGCCGAGAACACGACTACTCTTACACTCGGGCCCTATTCAGTCGGAGGCGGAGGGCAGGTCTTGCCCGCAATAGCAGTTAGGCACCACTCAGGGGGCATTTTCGACGGGCGGACGTGGGAGACGGCTTTCGACAAAGTTCAGGATGCCGTCGATGCCGCCGAACCGGGCCAGGAGATCTGGGTGGCGAGCGGAACGTATGTCGAGAACATCGTTCTCAAGGACGGCGTGGCGCTTTATGGCGGGTTTGCGGGTAATGAGACGTCCAGATCGCAACGCAACTGGAACCTTAACGTTACCGTTCTGGACGGCGATGGTGCCGGGCCGGTCGTCGAGGTCGTCAGGAACGCAACCTCTGCTACGCGGATAGACGGCTTCACCATCACCAACGGCAGCGCCATTACCGGCGGAGGGATCTACTGCAATCAGGGAGCCTCGCCGGTCATCATCAACAACATCATCACCGGCAACTCGGCCGCGTTCGACGGCGGCGGCATCTACTGCAACCTGGGCAGCGGGGCAGTGATTGCGTCCAACAGGATCACAGGCAACGGCGCAGTGACGGCGGGAGGCGGCGTCCGGACAACCACCGGCTCGGTGGTCCTCACCAGCAACCTTATAGCCTGCAACTCGGCACAGATGGGCGGCGGCGTCTGTTGCGGTGACGGCTCGACCGGTTCCAGCGAGTCCGTCAGGAACAACACCATAGCCGCCAACGCTGCTGTCTACGGTGGAGGAATCTACTTGATGGCCATGAGCTCCGCCTCGATATGCAACAACATCGTGGCCTTCAACTCCAGCGGAATCCGCAAGGAATCCGGCGCAGGCACGCCAGCGCTCAGGAAAAACTGCGTTTACGGCAATGCGGACTACGCCTACTCCGGGATAAGCCAGGGGTCAACCGATATAACAAGCGACCCTCAACTCGCCAGCCTGGCCTACGGCAACTACCATATCCAGCCCAACTCGCCGTGCAGAAATGCGGGCAACAACTCCGACGTTATATCCGGCTACGCCGATTTCGAGGGGCAGACTCGGATTCAAAACACCACGGTCGACATAGGGGCCGACGAATCGGACGGCACGACCTGGACTGTGACGCCGGCGATTGTCCGCGTTAGCACGAGCGGAAACGACTCGAACGACGGCTCCTCCTGGCCGCTGGCAAAGAGAACTATTCAAGCCGCCATCAATGCTGCAGCGCAGTCCGGCGGGGAAGTCTGGGTGAAAGCTGGGACATACGCCGAGCGCATTACTCTTCGCGATCACGTTTACGTCTACGGGGGCTTCGCGGGGACGGAAACGCAGAAGACTCAACGTAACCCGGCCGCGAACGTGACTACAATCAATCCCGGCGGGTCCGGGTCTGCGGTCACGGCATATCTGATGGGCTATCGCGTGGCGGCCCTGGACGGATTCACGCTGACGGGCGGCAAGAGCGTGAGCGGAGCCGGCGTGTTCGTTGGCAGTGCGTCGCCCCAGGTGACTAACAATGTCATCACCAGCAACGCTGCTACGGGCAACGGCGGTGGCGTCTACCTGGCCACGAGCCTTGCCCTGGTTAAGGCGAACCAGATCACAAACAACTCCGCGCTGGGATATGGTGGCGGTGTGTTCTGCCTCGCAAGCCGAGCCGAGGTGTCCCGCAATAACATTGAGGGCAACGCCGCCTGCGTCAACGGCTGCGGGGTGTATGCAAGCAGAAACGACAGTTCCAGGCTTGTGAACAATCGCATTGTGAGAAACCAGCGCTACGGCTCGATAGGTTCCGCCTGGGGGGCCGGGGTCTCCGTTGACAGCTATTCGAACCTTACCATGACCTGCAACACCGTCGCCGACAACTCCACCGCTACGGGCGCCATCTACGCCGGGGTTTACGGCAATATGAGTATGTACAGCAACATCGTGTCCTTCAACAGCTCCGGGATCATCAAGGACACGAATGCCACAGTGACTCAGGTCGCCACTTACACTGGTGATCCCAAGTTCGTCGATCGGGCAGGCGGGAACTACAGCCTGCAGAGCAATTCTCCCTGCATCGACATCGCTGACGCGGCGACCGCCCCGGCGGAGGATTATGCCGGCAACCCCAGGCCTGTGGATGGAAACAACGATGGGATAGCGGTCGCGGACATTGGGTGCTACGAGTACGGCACCATGATCCCCCAGGAACCGGTCCCGCCGACATCCGCCACCGCGACGCCGTCATCAATCTGCACCGGGGCCTCGAGCACACTGCACGCCTACGGCGGCTCCGGAACGACCCTGCGGTGGCTTACGGGGGGCTGTGATGGAGTGTCCGTCGGCACCGGCAACGATCTTGTCGTGACCCCGACCGTCACCACGACCTACTACGCTCGCTGGGAAACGGTTCTCGGGAACTCGAGCTGCGTGTCAACTACCGTGACCATAACGGGGGTGGGGCCGACGGCGAGCGTCGGCGGGCCGCAGTCGATTCCTCCGTTCGGCACTACGCAACCGCTCGGCGGCAACACCCCAGAACCGCCGGCTACGGGAGAGTGGTCGATAGTCAGCGGGGGCACCGGAACGTTCAGCAGCGTAACGGATCCGAACGCCACTTTTACGCATAGCGGCGGCGAAGGCCCTATCGTGCTCAGGTGGACCGTGTCCAACCCGCCCTGCGCCCCTGCAACCGCCGACGTGACCGTATCCATCGGATACTATTGTCTCACGAACGGTGGCTTCGACGGCTCCTTCACCAACGGTGTCGCGGATGGCTGGAGCAAGGTCCAGCCTGAATCCGGAACCTGGGCCAGAGAAACAACAATCGTGCACTCCGGGGTGGCCAGTCAGAAGATAACCGACGCAAGCGGTGGTTCGGCCTACACCACGTTCCTGTATCAGACCGTGACCGTCAAGCCAGGCAAGGTGTACGTGCCGACGCTGTGGATATACAGGCTCAATTCCGCAGTGGCGCGGATCGGCATTGATCCCAATGGCGGGACCAATTTCATCGCCGGAGACGCCATACCGACATCTAATCAGTGGGTCTACAGGGTAGACGATCCGTTTGTGGCTGGACCTACCGGGCAGGTGACAATTGGTCTGGCTGCGGGCTACCAGACCAATTCGGGCACGGTCTACTACGACGACGTAGCTATCAAGCCTCAAGCGCCGCAGTCTTCAAGCGGGAATGCAACTATCTACGCCGGGCAGTCTACGTTAATCACTTCAGGGGGCGGATTCGATGGCGAGCCGACGGAGTTGTGCTGGTACACGGGACCTCAGGGAACGGGAACCTTGGTCGGTAGAGGGACGTCGCTGATCGTCTCCCCGACTTCCACGACCACATATTACCCCAGGTGGGAAACCACAGGCGTCTGCAGCATCTCGGACGACGGCCCTTCGGTGACAGTCACGGTTCTCCCGCCGCCAAATCCGCCGACCGTCACATCGATACAGCCGTCATCGGCTGCCAACACCGGCTCTGTGAACATTACGGATCTCTCAGGGGCCGACTTTGCCCCTGGCGCGACGGTTAGGTTGACCAGAAGCGGCTGGAGCGATATCTATGCGACGAGCGTGGTGGTGGTCGACTCCAGCCGCATTACCTGCTCGTTTGATCTGACGGGCGCGAAAACAGGTCTCTGGGACGTGGTCGTTACCAACCCCGACGCGCAGTCGGGCACGCTGCCGGGCGGGTTCGGCATCGGCGTTTCGGAGGGCGCACCCGTAGTCGGGACCAGCGTGAAGGCGCTGCTCGATCAAGCCGCTGCGGCAGCCTCGTCGAACCGGCGGTTCCGCGTGTGGGGCGTGGTGGGGTGTATCGATCCTGTCACCTTCTGGCTCGACGACGGTTCCGGCACGCGGATAAAAGTATTCGCGCCGGGCTATGTAGGAATCTCGGACGGCGACTACGCGTCGGCGGTCGGCACAGCCGATGTGAGCGTGAATCCACCGGTGCTGGTCTCCAGGCCCGATTTGATAAGGAAATACCAGTAGAGGAAAGGACGGAGCTTCTTACCCGCAGGCTGTTGCAGTAGGCGCGTTTTCGGCGATTCTCGGTCTTGGTTGAGAGGCATCGAATTGCCCAAAACGCTGGGTATGCCTTCTATGGCAAGGCCTCCCTTCACCTACGGCCCCCAGGCAGGCGGGGACCGAACACAGTGCGAAAGAACGCTCCGTCTCCTCTTCAAAATGTGTGCACCGAGGAGCTCTTGAACGTCACATACACATCGGCTCCGGGGCGTATCCCGAGCTCGTTGAACGACGCGTAGGTGATGAAGGCCGTGAGGGTCAGGCCGCCGCAAGATACCCGCACGGCAACCAGCGTGGCGGAGCGCTCCCAATCGATCACGCGGCCTCTGAATTGGTTGCGCGCGCTCGATTCAAACGGCTCCTTTGACAGAACAATCTCCTCGGGCCTTATCCACACGTGCCGCACGGGCTCGGTCGCCTCGGCTGCGTGGATCCGCAGACCTCCGACCTCGCAAATGCCCTCGGCCGCGTGGGACACGGCCAGCACATTTCGCATTCCCAGGAACTCGGCGATCTGCGGCTCCGACGGCTGCCGGAAGAGCGCTTCCGGGGTCCCGCAGTGCAGGATGCGTCCGTTGAGCATCACACCCACACGGTCGCCAAGCCACAATGCCTCCTCAAGATCGTGTGTTACGTGGAGAAAGGTCAGCCCGCGATTGCCATCTCGGCTGGCGGAATCTGAGTGGATGCGTTTGAGTTCCTTCCTGAGCCGTGCCCGGGTGTTCGGGTCGAGCGAGGCAAGCGGCTCATCCAGCAAAAGAAGCTCAGGCTGCGCAACTACGGCTCGAGCTATCGCAACCCTCTGCTGTTCGCCACCGGAAAGGTTCCGCGGGTAGCGGTTCAGCAAATGAGTGATGCCCAGTTTGTCCGCCGTTGCAACGAGCCTTTGCCTGTCGGGCGGCCTCAGGCCGTACGCTACGTTCTCGGCGACGGTCATGTGCGGGAAGAGGGCACAGTCCTGATACACAACGGCAAACCGGCGCTTTTCAGGCGGTTTATTGGTAATGTCGCGGCCGCACCACAGAATGCTGCCCGACTCCGGCCTGATGAGGCCGGCGATCATCTCGATGAGTACGGTCTTGCCGACCCCTGATGGCCCTAGCAGGATGAAATATTCTCCCTGCTGTATCCGCAGGTTGACATCTCGAATCTCGAACGTGCCTATCCGTTTTGTGACGGACCGGAGCTCAAGCACGGTTGTTCTCCTCGGGCTCACGGCATCCGCCCAGAAACCGCAGAACCGCAAAGATTGCAATCGAGATCAGGATCAGGAGCACCGCCGCCGACCGTGCGTGTGCAAGACCGTAATCGCTGAACCGCTGGAACACGAGCACCGGCGCGGTCATCGGGTAGTAAGCGATTATCACAACCGCTCCGAACTCACTAATCCCACGCGCCCACATCAGGATCATTCCTGACAGCACGCTCCTCCACGCCAGAGGTAGGGAGATCGTGAAAAACACTCGTCCCGGGGATGCCCCGAGGGTTCGCGCTACGTTCTCGGTTCTCACCGGCACTGCCTCGAACCCGAGCCGGGCCGCGCTCACCAGGTATGGGACCGACACGAATGCCATTGCGGCCACGATTCCAGCGAATGTTCCCACTAGTCCCTGCCATCCGGGCAGCGCGCTCAGGACTGAGCGGCGTCCGAGCAGGGTCAACAGGGCGATGCCCGCGGCGGAGTGGGGGATGATAATCGGCAAGTCTATTATCCCTAGCAGCAGTGACTTGCCCCGGAAATCTTTCCTGGCCAGAAGATAGGCCAGCGGAACGCCGGCCAGGGTGCAGATGATTGTAGCTGCCAGGGCCGCCCATAACGTCAGACGGATGGAGTCGGTCACCTCGCGATCAAGCGCTGCTCCCCTCAACTCCGATACCGACGACGCAACGATCATCCCCAGGATAGGTGCAACAATGAAGAGCACCAGCAGCGATGCCAGCAGCGCAAGTGACAGATTGAAGAACGACAGGCGATAACGCATAAACGCAAACCACCGTGATTATGCTTCGGGAACTCCGGTGCGGAACAGCCCCTCGGCGTCCATAAGATCGAAGGGTGTTGCGATTGAACGCGTCCGTCGCAACGCCCTGGCCCAACGTGCGTTCCCGCAGCTCAGCCGGATCCTCTACCTCTTCACGCAGTACCGCCTGAGCGAAGCCGGCAGCCTGTCGTAGTTGTCCACCGGCGCGGGCGAGAGCGCTTTCTGTCCGTGCCTGTCTATGATCCGTCGGCCCTCTGGCGATAGCAGGAACGCGACCCAGGACTCGGCCAGTTTGCGGTTGCGCGCGTTCCGGGGAATCGTGACGCCGTATACGATCGGCGCCCCGCGGAGTACGGTCGTCTCGCCGGGCATCCTGCCCGGAACGGTCACACGGGCGCGCCTGTAAAATTCCGAATACTTCGGCGAGCTCAGGTTGATCTGATCCGGCAGCCGCACCATCTTGAGCCTGTGTTGTTCGATGACGGAACGGTAGATGAATAGATAGTCGATCTCGCCGGATTCGAGCAAAGCCAGCAGGTCCGTTTCTTTTGGTCGAATGTAGCGAGCACCACCCCTCTCGGCGAGCCTCTTTGCCAGCCCGGGCTTCTTGTAGTATTTCTCAGCTAGCTGGAAGAGCATCATTGTCCTGTAGCCACAAGGGTCACGATTCGGGTCGGCGCGGCCAAATGTCACGCCGCTGCGCTGGAGCACGTCATGCCAGTTCCGGGCGTTGATGCGGTCCGCAAAAGTCGACTTCGCAGTATACGCAATCGCCATTTCGTTCTGGGCGAACCCGATGCTGAAATCGGCGAACCCGGGCATCAACAGATCGGTGATTACATTCAAGTCCGCGGATGCAAACACGTCACAAGGTCGGCCCAGATCGCTTATCTTGCGGGCCGAATCCCTTGATCCGGCCGCCTCCGCCTTGACCACTACGCCCGTATGCTTCCTGCTAAACGCGGCGGATACTTCTTTGAAAGGCACGGACAGGCTGCCGGCGTGAAAGATTATAAGCTCGCGCCGCAGCTCGGACGACCGCACTCCCGCCTCGGCGATAGCAAACGCCATACACATCAGCAATATCAGGCCGCTACACCGACGAAACGTCACGTCTGAACCCTGGAAGGGTGGCAGTAGATGGTGGCGCGGTTTTCGCGCACGAACCCGAGCAGTGTGATTCCGCACCGCCGCGCCGCTTCGATTGCCAACGATGACGGAGCAGACACGGCGGCTATCAGTTCGATGCCGGCCCTTGCCGCCTTGGCGAGTATCTCAAAGCTTGCCCTGCCCGAGAAAGCAAGCGCTGCGCCATCGACTTGCCCGCCGGACAGCAAGCAGTTCCCTATGGCCTTGTCCAGCGCATTATGCCGCCCGATATCCTCAGCCAGTGCGGTGATCAGTCCGTCGGGTGCGAAGATCGCAGCGGCGTGAGAGCCTCCGGTCTCACGGAACAAACTCTGCTGCGACCTCATCGCCTCGTGCACCGCTAGGATCAACGACAGCGGCACGCGCAGCGTCTGCCCGCAGGTCGGCAGCCGGCTCAAGACCTGCTCGATCTTCTCCAGTCCGCACATTCCGCAGGAACTCGCCACGATCATGTTCCGCGCCCGCACTCCGCCCTCCAGGCGCGGATCTGCGAGGCGCATTCGGATCCTGCACGGGTCGTCCTCACACTGTTGCAGCAGGTGGATGTCGGAGCAGTCCGATATCAAGCCCTCGGTAAATACGAAACCCACCGCCAGAGCCGCCGCGTTCGACGGCGTGCACATGAGTGTGTAGTCCCCGACTCCGTCAATCGAGATTGTAAGGGGCGCCTCGATCACGACCCGCTCTTCCCCTGGCACCGGAGGGGAATCAATAGACACGCGCCACGCCTGCGTGCCGGCGGTCTGTTTGGTGTTCTTCATTGCTCTAATGCGTGTCCAGTCCGTGAACTGTGACGATCAGGTGCTCAAGTGTGCGCAATATCTCGCTCATATACTCCTCCACCGCCCTGACGCTGCCCGGCAGCGCGTAGATGAGCGTTCTTCCAGCGACTCCCACTACGCTACGACTCACGAGCACATTCGGGTTTGCCGCGGCGTACTTGACTCTGATATACTCCATTACCCCGGGGATGAGCTTGTCGCATACGCTTGCGACCGCCTCCGGAGTCGAGTCCCGCGGGCCGACGCCGGTCCCTCCTGTGGTGAAAACAACATCCACCCCGCCGTCACGAGCGGCGACAAGTTCGGCGCGCAGCGCGTCGCGATCGTCAGGCAGGATCACGTTTGTTATCTCCGGATGCCAGCGCTTTCCCTCAAGGAATGCCTGGAGCATCTCGCGGATTCTCGGGCCGCTGCGGTCCTCATAGTCGCCGCGGTAGGCGCGGTCGCTGACAGTGATGATCCTGAACCTGAGCGGCCTTGCCACGTGCTCGATCGCATCTCCTCGTCTGACCCTGCCGACACGGAGCACCCGGCAGAATAGCCCCTCTTTGGGCATTAGACATTCGCCCACGTCACGAAAGATGGCGCACTCCGCCCCGTGGCATTCCTTACCGATCTGAGTCACCTCAAGCTCGACCGACCCGATCACGAACCTGTCCATCAACGCCGCAGTGCCGATGTCGATCCCGCTTGTGGTAATATTCTCCGCAAACTCGCCCGGGGTGATCTTGCGGCCCGTGCGCTGGGAGAACGCGTTGATTTGCTCCATCGAAAGCAAACTCACCTGCCGATGCCCGGGGCCTGCGTGGGCGTCGCCGTCCACGCCTTGTTCGTTTATTACAATCTCGGACACCGGGCGCTTTGGCGTGCCCTTCTCCGGGGAGACATTGACCGATACGACCCGACCGTTCGCGCTAGACATCCTGCTTTGTCTTCTCTATCAGGCAAATATCGCCGATTACCATGGCCTTATCAACCGCCTTGCACATGTCGTATATGGTAAGAAGCGCAATGCTCACGGCGATAAGCGCTTCCATCTCTACACCGGTCTTCCCCCAGCATCGCACGTCGCTTGTTGCTCGCACGCCGTCCTCCTCCAGCTCCAGATCGATGCTGATGGAATCCAGCGTGAGCGGGTGACATAACGGGATGAGCCCTGCGGTCTGCTTGGCTGCCTGTATTCCCGCTATGCGGGCAACGGTGAGCACATCACCTTTGTTGATCTGGTTCTGCCGGATGAGTTCTAGGGTGGATTCGGCCAGCTTTATGTGGCCGGACGCGCGTGCTGTCCGACGCTGCACGGCCTTGTTGCCCACGTCCACCATCCTGGCGCCACCCTGTGAATCCGTGTGTGAGAGCCTGTCCAGGTCTATCCTCCGGTAACGCGAATCCAGCTTTGCGAGCAGGGGCCGCCCGTCTGCGGCTTTGATTGGACGGCCCGCACGAGTGCCTCGACCCCGCCCAGCTCTCGCACACTGAAACTCAGGTCCGAGAACAGGCAGGGCCTGACGTAACCGTCGGAAGTCAGTCTCAGCCTGCTGCACCGGGCGCAGTCTCCGCCGGCGGCTCCCTGCACCACGCCGAACTTGCCAGCACGAAAGTCCATCCGACGGATAAATCTCACTTCTAAACTGTTCTCCCGGGCGAACCTGGCAACGCCGATTGCGTCAGGTTCGTCCGACGAGCTCTCGACGACGCAGTTCAGCTTGATCGGTTCCAGCCCGGCATTCCTGGCAGCTTCTATGCCCGCCAGAACCCGGCTCAGCTCGCCCCCGCGCGTGATCGCGCGGTACCGAACCGGATCGATGCTGTCGAGGCTGATGTTGACCCTGCGGAGACCGGCCCGGGCGAGAGCCTGCGCACGCCCGGCGAGCAGAGTCCCGTTGGTGCTCATGGCCAGGTCCTCGATGCCGTCGATTGCAGCTAGCATGCTCACCAGCGCGTCAACATCCGGCCGCATAAGAGGTTCCCCGCCGGTCAGCCGCACCCTCTTCATGCCGATGCGCACCGCAGCACGGACTACATCGGCTATCTCTTCGAACGAGAGAGGGTCCGGTCGCGTATCGTCACGACGGCTCGCAGTATCACGCCGCGCGCGGTTTCGCTCCGGCGGCGTGCAGTAGACGCAGTCCAGATTGCATCTTTCCGTCACCGACACGCGAAGCTGCGTGATCTCTCGCCCGAACCTGTCTACCAACTTTCAACTCCGATGATCGGAAGGAACGTGACCTGATTGCCCTGCTCGATCTCCATCGTGCCTGCCGGAATTCGCATGAACCCATCCGCTCGAATCAGGGCGGCAAGGTGTGCCGAGCCGTGGAACTCTACGGGCTCGACCGCACCCTTTTCGGTCAGCCGAGCCGGAACAAAAGAGGTCCTGTCTTTCTTTCTTCTCTTAAACGAATGCGCCAGCGGCAGCAGGAACTCGCGCAGGCCGGGTCGTCTTCCGGTCATCCAGGCCGCAGCCCTTAGCACGAACAAGTGAAACGTAAGAAACACCGAGACCGGATTTCCAGGCAACCCGAAGGCAACTTTCTGCGGCGGCGTCTCCCAAGCTAGCGTCGCGTAAACAGTCGGCTTTCCGGGTTGTATTGCGACCCGTGAGAAATGCACCTTCAAGCCAGCTGCCTCCAGCGCTTGCTGCACGAAGTCATATTCGCCCACCGACACCCCGCCAGAGAGTATGACGATGTCACAGTTTTCGCAAGCCTCAGCTATCGCCGCCTGTGTAGCTTTCCTGTCGTCGGGTACAGACCGCTCGAGGGCGACGTCCATATCGTGCCGGACGGCCAGCGCCGCAAGCATCGGGCCATTGGAGTTCATAATCTTGCCCGGTGCAATCGCCTCCGGCGAGTCAACAATCTCATCTCCCGTCGAGATCACGGCTGCGCGCGGCCGCCTCGCGACCTCAACCCTGGTAATCCCGCACGCGATCAGGTTTGCGATTTCGGGCGGACCGAGTCGAGTTCCAGCCGGCAGCACGACGTCCCCCTCATGCACATCCTCGCCTTTGCGGCAGATGTTGGATAGGCTGTCCTGCTGGAGCACCCTTACTTTGTCGCCGACTTCCTCGCAGCGTTCGACTAGTATAACCTTGCCGGCGCCTTCCGGCACGGCGGCGCCCGTCATAACTTTGACTGCCGTTCCCGGTTCGAGGCGACGCGTTCCAACCCGGCCCGCGGGCACGGTCTCCAGAAGAGTGTATTCCTGCCGTTCATCGCCCGCGAGCACAGCGTATCCGTCCATCGCCGATTTGTCGAACGGCGGTAGATCTAGCTTGGACCTCTGATCCGCGACGATGACCCGCCCGAGCGCCTCGCGAACGGCGACGGTCTCAGCCGCGGGTACGGTTCCCGCGAGCGTGTCGTCCAGGATTTTGAATGCCTCGTCAAGGCTGATCATCGACTCAGAGCTGTCCATCGATACCTCTGTTCGCTTTCGGCCAGCGCGGCTTTGATGCGGATGTGCCGCGAACTACAGCTTGAAGAAACGTTTTTTCCTCATTTGGACTCGTTTGCATCGAACCGTCCCACTGACCCGCCGGATCGCCGGCGATATTAGGGCTATTGCGATTGGAAACAAACCTCACGTTTTTGGCGATTCGACGCTTCTCGACCAAGCGGGAAAACCGCCGAAAACGCGGCTATCGCAACGACCTCTGTGCAACCTGCACCTGTCACGCGGACGATCCGGTCCGATCGTCTTGCGCCCGAACGAGTTGCTCGAACCTGCCGTCGGCGTACGCCGCGACCTCGCGGTTCAACGTCTCGAATGCATTCAGCAGTCGCCGGCCGTCGCACGACAGCACACACCCGCCGCCGTGCGTTCCGCCGACGCGCGGCTCGACCAGCCGCCGGCCGAGGGCCGTCTCGGCTTCTTTGACCAGATTCCAGGCTTTGCGATAGCTGATCCCGCTGGATCTGGCGGCTTTGCTGAGGCTACCAAGACGGCCAATTCCGGCAAGCAGTGCCGCCAGCCCCGACCCGAACACCCTTTGCTCCCCAGCTGCGAACCACACCTTGGTTCGCACACTCACTTCGGCGCATCCGAGAAACCGGCGCTGGTCCATCAGGATGCCTAGGACACTTTCTACCAGCGCCGAATCGCCAAGCGCGTTTCTGAGCACGTTCCTCCACCCGCGAGTGCTGCATTCCGGCGATATCACGATATGGGCGGAACGTCTCAGGTCGTCGCGATCGCTGCGCGGGTTCTCGTAGCCGGCTGGACTATCGACAAAGATAATGACGTCAGCCCTGATTCGGCCGGCGAGCCGGTTGGTTTCCGCGACGATGTGTGCGTGTGCCTCGTGTTCCGAGAGAAATGCCTCGAGTTCCCGGTCGGTGCGCACCAGGTTATGCGGCTTGTCCGCATGATACCGGCCGCCCCCCAGCTTTACGTAGACCGCATCGGGCAACGCGTTGCATAGGGCGGCCGCAAGATGTGTTTTGCCGACGCCTCGTCCGGCACCACATATCGCCCATACGGTAGCCACTAGAAGCACCCCAGTTCGCAGTCGCGCACCTTGATCTCTAGGGCGTTGAGCAATTTGCCGAACTGTTTCGTGTCGACGCCGAGCTTCGCGGCCGCCTCACGCGCGACCGGGCAGCGTATCCAGCCACCCGCGTGCAGAACGGCGCTGGTGCTTTCGACACGCCATTCCGAGCGGATCACCCGCAGGTCGGCCTCCCCGCCGCGGCTAATCTGCAGGGCAACTCCGAGCGACTCAAGAACGGCAATCACCCTGGCTTCCAGCTCTTCGCAAACCGCAATTGTTCCCGCCAATGATGTTCCTCGACCCGCCTCTTGGGGAACCGTTATGCGCAAGCGTGCATAACGCTTACTCAGAGCATTCGCGAGAAGCACGGGCGTTTCCTCCTTCCTGCACACCCCGGATGTTTGGCGTGCTGGTAAGAGTTTCCCGAGACCCGTGTATGCGCTTGCGGCTCAGGCTTTTGCGATAGGCATGTTTCCGGCGATTCTCCCGCTTACTTTCGATCGTCCGGGAAAAGCTGCCCCGGACGATCAGCCGAGGTCCTATTAGTTCGACCCTCACCCCAGTTCTCTCCCGATAGCGAGAGGGCGCTTAGTTCCGCGGGAATTACGTCATTACATCATACTGAACTCGTTTCAGCACCTACGCGCCGCAGCGATCGATCCTGAATTAAGTTCAGGATGACGGCGTCCGGCACGTTTGCGCCCGCGAGACTGAACTGACACGAAGCCGGGTTGTGCGGGTGGTGGTTGGGTGGTAACATGTAATTGAGCGAGTCGGGTGATCGCCCTCGGGATATCCCGGGGGAGGAAAGTCCGGGCTCCGCAGGGCAAGGTGGTTGCTAGCGGCAACGGTCCCGAAGATTTCCCGGGATACGGAAAGTGCCACAGAAAAGAAAACCCCGCAGGGGCCGCATTGATGCCGAGGTCTGTTCGAGATAGCAGAATCGGCGAGGTCCCTGCGGGAAAGCTGAAACGGTGGTGTAAGAGACCACCAGCTCCGTCGTGAGGCGGAGGCTTGGCAAACCCCACCTGGAGCAAGGCCGAATAGGGGAGGGTTGAAGCTGCCCGCCGACCTCCCGGGTACGCCGCTAAAGCCGCGCGGCAACGCGCGTGCGCAGATAGATGATCACCGCTCCTAAATCGTTCGGAGTACAGAACCCGGCTTACAGACTCGCTCGCTTCCACTCCACACAGTAGCCGGGAACAATTCGTCCCTCCCATCGAGATCGTTACGACAGGCGCGTTTTCGACCATTCTTCCGCTTGGTTAAGGGGCGCCGAACTGTCGAAGACGTCGGGGTTGAGTTCCGTCGCAATGGCCTGGAAAGTCCTGCCGCCCCGCTGACAGGACAATCGGCCGAAATGCGCCTGGAGATCCACGACGCCGAGGCTCTGTTGCTGGAAGGTGAAAGACGACCTCTGGCGGAAGCGTTAATGCGGGGCGGGACGCTTGTCTCGCTCCGTCAATCAGAAGAACCGAGAAGAATGGAGGCTGGTCTGTGGACAAACTCAGATTCGGGGCCATTGGCGTGTGCGGCCGCGGAACACTTGCGAACTACTGGCGGGATAGTGGCAGGGCGGAGATCGTCGCCGGTGCGGACGTCAGCGAGGAAAAGCTGGCGGATTTCCGTTCGCGGATGGGTGAGCACGTCTTCACAACGCTTGACTATCGTGAGCTGCTCGAGAGGCCCGACGTGGATGCGGTCGCCGTGACCTCACCGGATTTCGTGCACGAAGAACACGCTGTGGCGGCCCTGGACGCGGGCAAGCACGTCTATCTCGAGAAGCCGATGGCAATCACCATAGAGGGATGCGATCGCATCATCGAAGCGCAGAGGCGCTCGGGACGCAAGCTGATGATCGGGTTCAACATGCGCTGCCACAACATGTGGCGCACTATGAAGGACATCGTCGATACCGGAGTGATCGGGGAGATCAAAGCGGTTTGGGTTCGGCATTTTGTTGGGCGCGGGGGCTATTTCTACTACCACGATTGGCACGGCACCCGGGCCAACACGACCTCGCTTCTTCTCCAGAAAGGCTCGCACGACATCGACCAGATTCATTGGATAACAGGACAGTATTCAAAGAGGGTATCGGCCTTCGGCAGCCTCGACTTCTTCGGCGGCGACAAGCCTAATGACCTTTACTGTCCGGAATGTGAGGAGAACAGGACCTGCACTGAAGCCTCGCTTACCGGTCTCACTCAGTGCGCCAAGCGGCGCGAGATAGACGTCGAGGACAACAACGTGATGATCATGGAGCTTGCAAACGGGATCAAGGCCGCGTATCTGCAGTGTCACTTCACGCCCGACTACCATCGCAACTACGTGTTCATAGGCACCGAAGGCCGGATGGAGAACTCCGAGCCGGACGGCGTCGTCTGGGTCAAGATGAGACGGTCCAACTCGTGGAAGGAGCTGGCCGACCGAACCTATCTGATCAAGAAGGGCACCGGCACCCACGGCGGCTGCGACCCCGTAATATGCGAGCAGTTCCTGGATTATGTCCTGGAAGACAAGGAACCCGCCGCAACGCCGATAGACGGACGGATGGCGGTTGCCGCGGGCGTGTGTGGGGCGGAATCGATGCGCAACGGCGGGATACCGATCGACATTCCGCCGCTGCCCGAGTTCGCGCGTCCGTCATAGGTGGCGGTCAGGTAGAGGTTGACACGGCAGCCTATGGCGAGCCTTCGCCAAGTCTTAGCTCGGTGTATGCCATGCCCCGGGCGGGTTGAGTTCGCTCTCGCGGGGACTCAGCGCAGTTCCCGAGGCGTGGCGAACCCTCACCCTCACCCCTGCCTTCTCCCGTCGAGGGAGAGGGGGTTTCTGTGCGCTTCGGGAACGATTGGGCGGTTATTCCTCTCATGGTGGACGGATCTGAGTTGCCGAAGCATAAAAGCGGAAGGCCGGTGCGCTCTTGCGAGGCGGTCAGACGAAACCATCCCCGCAGCATACAAATCACGTTACGCTGAACTCGTTTCAGCATCCAGGCGTCAAACGGATGGATCCTTAATCGAGTTCAGGATGACTGGAATCGGGTTCAGGACGACGAGGCCCTGGCAGTCGTCTGCGTCCGCAAGACTGAACTGATACCTCCGCGCTGGGTGGTTGCGACAGAGCCCCAACTCCGCGTTGTCGGCGGTTTGTCGCTCCGGAAGTAAGCGGGTGGATCGCCGGAAGAGCGCCTATCGCAATGGCCTGCGCTCGGCATTCGTTGACAGTGCGCATTGCCTGTGCTAACATCACTCTTCGTGCCGGAAGTTGTTTGAAAACAAACCCTGATGGGAAACAACTCGGAACGGCACAATAGGAATGGAAGGTCCAACCAGACAGAAGGTAGAGATAGTTCGGTTCTGCGGGAATCACGTCATGCTGAACTTGTTTTCAGCATCCCCGCGCCGCAGGCATCGATCCTGAATCAAGTTCAGGATGACAAGGGCCCGGGGCGCTTGCGCTCGCTAGACTGAATTGACACAGAAGGTAAGTCTGTAATGTCGAAGTCGCTTGTTATAGTTGAGTCTCCGGCGAAAACCAGGACTCTGAAGAACTTCCTTGGTCCGGAGTTCCGGAT
>JBMFPI010000002.1:0-32308 GCA_049969195.1 Armatimonadota bacterium | reverse complement strand
CTGTTTAAGTATCGCGGCCTGAAGCTCCTGCGACCGAGCGTAGGCCTGTGGAGACACCAGCTCGTTGAGCGCAATCGACGATCCGGTCACCATCACGCCAAGCGCCACGATAGGCACGGCCACCCGATAGAAGCTTACCCCGCTCGCGTACAGCGCGACGATCTCGCTGTCGCCCGAGAGCCTACCCACCCCGAGCAAGACAGCCAGAAGCGTCGACATAGGCAGGGTGTACACCACGATAGACGGCAGCAGCAAGAGGACGATCCAGACAGCCGTCACGAGCGGCATACCGTTCATTACCCAGTTGGTGAGTTTTAACAGGTAAGTGCCCGCGAAGAAGACGGACGAGAACGCCATTACGCCGAACAGAAACGGCCCGACAAGCTCGCGCAGAACCTGTTTGTCCACAAGCTTCATTCGGGGACCTCACATCTCGAACCGGTCGCCCAGATAGAACTTGCGCGCAATAGGGTCGTCGGGAAGCTGCCACGAAGGGCCTGCGGTCTTTATCTCGCCCTCCGACATGATGTAAGCCCGGTCGGTGATCGCGAGCGTCTCGCGGACGTTGTGGTCGGTGATGATAATGCCGATGCCTTTGTCCTTAAGATGGCTGACGATATCCTGGATGTCCCCGATCGCTATCGGATCGACCCCGGTGAAAGGCTCGTCGAGCAACATGAACTTCGGGTCGGTCGCGAGCGCCCTAGCGATCTCAACTCGGCGCCGTTCACCGCCCGAGAGCACCAGGCCCTTGTGGTCGCGGATGTGCGCTATGCCGAGCTCTTCCAGCAGGCTGTCCGTCTTTCGCTTCTGCTCCGCGCGGCTCAGCCCGCCCATCTCCAACACCAGCCGCACGTTCTCCTCTACCGTCAGTCTGCGGAAAATCGAGGGCTCCTGAGCGAGATAGCCGAGGCCCAGCCGCGCGCGCTGATACATCGGCTTGTGAGTTATGTCGCGCCCGTCGAGCAGAACCTGCCCCTCGTCCGGACGCACCAGCCCGACGATCATATAGAACGACGTGGTCTTGCCGGCGCCGTTTGGCCCCAGCAGGCCGACGATCTCGCCCGTTTCCATCGTCAGGCTTACGCCGTTGACGACCCGTCGACCCTTGTACGCCTTGACCAGGTTTTTCGCTTCGAGTTTCAGCTTTCCCCCTTCGGCACGACTTCGATGCGGCTTGGCCCGGTCGTGCTCTCGATCCTGAAATCGAAATCCTCCGTGCCGGGCTTCCGCCTGAGGTTGATCATTGCCTTGTCGCCGGTCATTACCGCCGGCTCGGCCCACATCGAGGGATCGTCCTGTATGATTTTTACGTGTCCTGTCAGGGTTACGATTCCCGTCGTGCCGTCGAAACCGGCGCTGTCCGCCGTAGCGGTTGTGGTGGTCATTACCTCACGTGCCGACTCGCCTGACCCTGCGCCGACCCGCTTCGGACCCGTGAAGACCAACTTAACCGAACCGGTGAACATGGCGCTCTTTATGGAATCCATGCCCTGAAGCGCGCCGGCCTTCTTTGGGTCCGAGAATCGGACAACCGTCATCTTGTCCGCGTCGGCCACCAGCGTGGTTCTGGCGGGCTTGTTCACGGCTTCGATGTGCACTCCGCCGACAGCCTCGACACGACTGAGCGAGTCGAACAGCGTGATAACGCCCCCGGGCCGCGTCTGGATCGAGACGCCTGTTCGGCTGAAGCTCTGCCGGCAGGGAACCGGTGCGGCAGTCAAGCACACCGCGAGCAAGACCGCCTGTCCGATCAGAACCCGTTTGACGGTGTGTTCCCGATTGATGATTCTCACTCCCGGACCAGCCCTTTCGCTGAGTTCATTATCTTAATTGTCTTCAGAGCTGTATCGGCTTCGAAAGCCGCGCCCTCCACCTCATACCGGTCGCCTTCTTGAGTATTCGACACCACCTTCACCCCGCCGTTGCCGACAATCTTGTTCTGTCTTGCCAACCACCTGATCCATTCGGCTCTGACTACGGTTCCGCGTTCGAGAGATTTCAGGGTAACTCCGCCGGCGGCGGTCAGGGTGCGGTTCGCCTCGTCGGCGACGACCCTCGGCGCGGTCAAGGTGGTGGTCAGCTTGCCATTTTCGTACAGCTCGGCGGAAAAGTCAACCAGAACGCCTTTTCGTGTGACCTCGCTCCCCTCGAACTTGCGTGCTCTCGCGGCCATACCGGTGCGGTTCTTCTCAAGCCAGCGCAGTGTAATACCTTTCTGGACGATCTTCAGGTTGGGCATCCCATCGGCTGCCGGCGCGGTCGCTTTGCCGTTCTTCGACTGCGGCGCCGAAGCGGCTGGCCGTGCCGCTGCCCCCTGCGGCATTACCGGCTGTGAGGCACGCTCGCTCTTGCCGCAGCCGGCAATTATCACTACCGCCAGGACCAGTGCCGGGGTCCCGACGCTTCGCGTTATGCGGCCTGAGAGTTCATCCCACTGCATCAGAATTAGACTGACGACACACGAACGCGGCTCTTGCTTCCCACACCAAGTGTAACACAGGCGGCAGTCTCGCCGAAAGCGCCCGCTTTACGAGGAGACAATTCACTTCCGCGTGAACCCGCGAAAACCGTGTCATGCTGAACATGTTTTGGCATCCGGCCGCCGAATGTGTGGATCCTGAATCAGGTTCAGCATGACGGGGTCCTAGGCATCCTTATGTAGGGGGGACGGCTGAATGGAATCACCGCGCGGGGGCGCGCTGGGTCCAATTCCCGCGGCGCACAGTCGTTGAAAACGTCGGGCTTGCGTTGTGTCGCGGGAACCTCCGCCGGGGGTCTTGCCAAATCACGAGTAATGGGGTATATAGCTAATAGGAGAGCTACCGGGTCTTGAGTAGGGCGACCGGGTGGCGGTGTCCGTCAGGGAAAGAGGTGGCGCGATGAAAGCGACTGCGCAGGCAGTTCTCGCAATGATGGCATTGGTGCTGGCGGCCGGGTCGGCGGCGGATGAGCCCGCTCCCCTGGCCCTCAACAACAGGGACGTGGGAGGCGGCAGGCTTAATGATTACACGCCGGGCGTCGAGGGATGCGTCGGCATGAATAACATTGGCCTGCTGATCAGAACTTGGGGTAAGGTGACCTTTGTCGACGAGGCTAACAAAATATTTTACATCAACGACGGTGCTGGGCGTCAGGACGGGTCTGGCTATGTCGGCCTGAGGGTAAGCTACGACAACCTGGCTCCCGGCAACACGATCACCCCGCCCGCACTCAACTCGTACGTAGCCGTGACGTGCATATCGAGCACGTGGGTCAACGGCAGCGGGCAGATACAGCCCAATCTCAGGCCCAGACGGCAGTCCGATATCACCGTCATAGCCCCTCCGCCATAGCCTGGGCTTTCTGGAGATGGTTGAGCTCCGCGTGAATCACGTCATGCTGAACTCGTTTCAGCATCCGGGTGCCGAGGGGATAGGTCCTGAATCGAGTTCGGGATGATGGGGCCTGCGACCTTGAGCCTGCAAGACCGAATTGATACCTTTCTTCCCTGCGGAGGTTGCGCGCGGAAGCGGGTTGTTGCGGTAACAGATCGTTGTGATAGGCATATTTCTTGCGCTTCTCCCGTGTAGTCGAGAAGCGTGAAATCGCCGAAAACGCTGGGTCTGCGCGGTATCACAATAACCTCTATTGCTGGCAGTCCTTTCGAAAGGCGCACGGCGCGACGTGTGTTACATCGAATAACGCGGGCAGCCGGTCAGCAGACCGGAGGCGCACAGCCGATAATCATAATAAACAGACTTCACCAGGCGGGCAGGCACGGAGGGATCGCTGTTTCATGGCGGGCAACGGAAAAGCCCTGGTGGTGGGCCTCTGCGTGGTGTTGTGGGCGGCGGCGTGCGCCAGCGCGCAGAACCCGTTCATCAACCCCGGTTTCGAGAACGGCCTGGCCGGGTGGTCCGCCTACGGCTACGTGACGCCGACCGGAGGTTCGCCGGTAGAGCCGGCGGCGGGCTGTGTGGGTGCTCGGCCCTGTCCATTCGACGTTCTCCAACCGGTCTACGTTCCCGAAGGCACCAATGTGTGCGGAATGCAGGCCTGGGGCGAAACCAAGAACGGCGGGGTCTACCAAGTTTTCCACTGGCCCGGCGGGCCTGCCACGTTGTCCGTAACCGCGCGGGCTTATTCCGAGAAGTACCCTATAAATGGGGGCGGTCCACTGCCGAATGCCTGCAAAGTCAGGATGGCGCTTGTGTCCGGCGAATCCCATAACCGCAGCGACGTAGAATCCTGGCTGGACTTCGAGTGGGGCGACGCTTGGTTCACCAGATCGATTTCGGTTCCCGGACCCGGGATCTACACTCTCTTCATCGAATCGGAACAGCCCTATGCCGCAGGCGTTCTATCGACGCTGTGGGACGACGTAGCCTGGACCCAATTGCCGCCGATAACTGTCGTGCCCGGCGATCCCCGCATCGTGCAGCCGGGAGATCCCAGTCGGCCTGAGTCTACCGTGAGAATCGAGTGGACGACCGACGTGCCGAGCACGTCGCGGGTTGATTACGGCCCTACCCAGGAGTACGGACAGGTTGTGCACGACGCGGACGCGCGCCTGGACCACAGCATCCTCCTGGAAGGGCTCACACACACTACGACCTATCACTTTCGCGCGTCCAGCAGCGCACCGGGCTACTCAGATTGGAGGTCCGACGACAGGGTTCTCAAGACGCCTATTCAGTTCGACCAGATAGTCGCTGGCCCCGGCAAGGTTGGTTCGGAGATAGTTGTCAGATGGATCACCGACGTGCCGGCGACTTCGCGCGTCGAATACGGCCCGAACCCAGCCTACGGCAACTTCACCGCCGAAGATACGCAGCTTACGACAGCTCACGTCGTGACCATTGCCGGCCTCGCTGAGAACCAGGTCTATCATTTTCGGGTGTGGGGCCGAAATCCGCCGAAGTACTCTGACGCATGCTCGGCTGATCAGCAGTTCCAGACCCTTCCGCCGCCCGAGCCGGCTCTGCGCAACGGCAGCTTCGAGGAATCATACGGCGGATCAGGGCACAGCCTGTATCCCTGGGTTCCTTACACGACCGGCGACGAGACCATCGGCTACCATCCGATCGACGGCCTGGTGGGACCGTACCCCAACCAGGGGCCTTCTGCGTGGTACGGGGGCGTGCGCGCATATGACGGCGAATACTTCGTGGGGGCGGCTGCGAACTGGGGCTTCAAGAACGGCGGTGTCTTCCAGAGAGTCTTCTGGCCGCCGGGCCAGTTGTGTTGCTTCTCCGCCCGATGCGTAGCGCTCAACGTCGGAGGGGTACCGAGCAACACGCGTGTGAGGATCGGTATCGACCCGGATGGCGGCACAGATCCGAAATCCCCCAATATCCGATGGTGGACGGCCGTCTCGTCCGCCAACGACAGCCGGTGGTTTCCGGCGGGAATTACCGCCGCCGCAGGTCCCGGCGGAATTGTCACGGTTTTTCTGGATATCTACCAGCAGTGGGCGCTGGAATGGCACGTTGCGGCGGTCGATCACGCAAGGCTCACTGCGCCGCGGCCTACCAGCATCGGAGCGCTGAAGGCCTCCCAGGGCGAT
This sequence comes from Armatimonadota bacterium, assembly GCA_049969195.1. Classification (GTDB taxonomy): domain Bacteria; phylum Armatimonadota; class UBA5829; order UBA5829; family UBA5829; genus CALJES01. Next base: position 26,760 of record JBMFPI010000002.1, on the reverse strand, counting down.
TTCGGGGTAATTCTTGAGGACAAAGTGCTCACTCACATAGACCCTTACCCCCTGGACTGCTTCGAGAAAAGCTACTACAAGGCCTACGTCCAGGAGGACGATAGATCCGCCGGTATTGCCGTGTACTTGGACCCGGCTGCCCCGCAGGTGCCGTTTGTGGGCGACCGCATCACGCTTGCCGGCCTTGTCGTGCAGCACAACATGGAGGCCGTGGTGGTGGCCGCCGAATGGGGAGCCGTGAACGGAGGGTTCGGGCTTCCCCGGCCACTCGGCGTGTCGAGCAAGCACATCGGCGGCGTCGCCCCGATACAGCCGTCCCTTTTCGGAGGCGGGGGGCTGTGCAACGTGGGACTGCGGGTCCGCGTGTTTGGCCGCGTCACCTGGACCGACACCAGCAGCCCGTTCATGGACGCTACGGTGACCATAGATGACGGGGGAGGCATCGTCGATCAAATACCGCCGCGGCCGGGGGCACCTAGCGGCGTCAGGGTGAAGATCGCCGCAAAAGGGACATATGGAGTCACTGTCGGCGACTACCTCGATGCTACCGGCGTCGTTTCGATCGAGTTCGTTGACCCCGTTTGGCCGCCCTACAGCGGGGACGAGTACTACGCCTACACCGTCCTCACACATTCACCGGAGGACTGGCAAGTGACCTCTGTTGCAGCGCCCCCTTGATTCCTGCGGAACTGTCAGCCGGCGCGAAGCAGCTCCGTCACGGTGACTATTTTCAGCCCCCTTGTGTGCAACTCGCGGATGAGTTCCGGCAGAGCGTCCGCAGTAGCCTGACTGCCGCAGTGCATGAGCACGATATCGCCCCCGCGGACCCTGTCCAGCACGCGCTCGCGGATCTCGTCGGCCATGATGCCCTTCTTGAACGCGTCCCAGCTATCGACCGACCAGTAGATGAGAGTATAACCCTCTTCGGATGCGATTCGGAGAACGCGCCTGTCGCGAGCGCCGTAGGGCGGCCTCAGGTAGGGCGCGCAGTGGTCGCCGGTGATCCGCAGCACTATCTCGTCGGTCCTTGTGATCTCCTCCCTGATTGCGGAATCCTCGAGTTTGCGCAGGTCCGGGTGCGAGTAAGTGTGATTGGCGATCTCGTGGCCTTCGTCATGTATTCGCCTAACCAGGGCTTCGTTCTGTTCGCACCATCTGCCGGTGAGAAAGAAGGTTACTTTCAACCCGGCGGCCTTAAGCCGATCGAGTAGCTGCGAGGTCGGCTTACTGGATGCGCCTGCGTCGAACGTAAGGGCGACCATCGTCGTGCTGTTCGTGTGCGCGATTTCGCCTTCGAAACCGCGGGGGCGAGGGTGCGACGGAGCTTGCGGAGTCCTGCGGGTGGGGAGTGGTGCCTGCGCGGGTTCGCGGACGGGGGCATTCGGCGGCTCGACCGGCCCGCGGATCGCAGGCGTCCGGGCCGGCTCGTTTGATCTTCGGGTGCCTGCGTGCTCAGCCGGGCGACTGGGAGAAGCCGACGGGGCCGCTTCCCGGGGCGAGACTGCCGGCGCGGCACTGTAACCGGAGACTCCGGAGTGTTTGCCCAGATAGGTTCCAAGGCAGACCCCCGCTATGACCGCTGCAGCGACATAAACAAGCAGCCCCACGGCCTGGGGCCGTTCGGGGCTGCGACTTCTTCTTCGTGCGTTCATTTTGAGAACCCACCAATGCGGCGCGAGAGGTATCTCGCCGTTAGGCCTCTGGCCTACTTGGCCATCTGCTTATTCGTACTTGGATCGGGCTCCCGGTCCGGCATGCAGCTTTACTTGCCGGCCGCCGCAGGCGACGCGGCCTGCTGCTTGCCCTTGACCTGGCTCCCGGCTGCTTGCGCGGTCTTCTTAAGCTCGTCAAGCACGCTTTGAGGCAGCAAGCCCATCTTGACCTTCAGCACATCGACAGCCTTTGCAAGCTGCAGATCGGTTTTGGGATCTTTTGGGTCGAAGTCGTCCGGGGCCTTTACCTCGATATCGGGCTCTATGCCTTTCTTGTGAATGTCCGTGCCTTTGGGGGTCAGATACTTCGCCGTGGTGATCGCGACGGCGGAGCCGTCCTCGAGCGGCATTATCGTCTGAACGCGGCCTTTGCCGAAAGTCTTTACGCCCACAAGCGTCCCGACGCCGTCGTCCTTGATTGCCCCCGAGACTATTTCCGAGGCGCTTGCGCTGCTGTTATCCACGAGCACTACCAGAGGGTAGCGCTTGTGGTTGTGTTTCTCCTCCTCCACATAGAGCGGCCGCCGGGCTCCGCCGCGCTCCTGGATGATCACCACCGGGCCGCTCTCGATGAACCGGCTACCTATATCGACCGCCGCCTGCAGCAGACCGCCGGGGTTTGCTCTGAGGTCCAGAATCAGACCTTTGACGTGTCTGCGCTCCAGCTCAGCCAGTGCCTTGTCGAACTGCGCGTCACACTGTTCGTTGAACTGATAGAGCCTGATGTAGCCGATCCCGTTCTTCTCATCGACCATCCGCCACTTGACCATGCGGAACTGAACAACCTGCCTGGTGATCACTTTGGTGATTAGCTTTGGGACTTTCGGCCTGCGCAAGGTCAGTTTGACCTTGGTGCCTTCGGGGCCCCGGATCAGCTTGACCACCTCGAGGATATCTTTGCCCTTGATCGACTTGCCGTCCACTGCGACGATCACATCGTTTGCCTTGATTCCGGCTCGCTCGGCGGGAGTTTCCGGCAGCGGCTCCTTGACGTACACTTCGCCCTTATCGTTGGTGTCGAGCTGGGCGCCTATGCCTGTGAAGTTGCCCTCGTTCTCCTCGCGCATGCGCTTATACTCTTCTGGGTCAAGAAAGCGCGTAAACGGGTCGTCTAGAGCGTGCAGCATGCCACGAATGGCGCTGTAGGTAAGCTTGCGTTCGTCAATCTTGCCGCCGTAGTAATCGGCCTTCAGGCGCTCCAGGACAGCCGAGTAACTGTCGATCACCCCCAGCGGCGCGGAGCTTCCGCCGTCATATCCCTGGGCGGCCAAGTTTTCTAGACGCTGAGGTAGAAGCTGGAGGCTTGCCGTCCAGCGGCTGATCCGACCTCGGCTCGCCAACACGTCGGGGGTCGCAAAACCGACCACAAACGCGGCAAACGCCAGGAAGATAACCGGGACTATCGTATGGATTCGGAGTCTTTTCATCACACTAGCTCCTGCCTCGTGCCGCGGGCCGGCACGCCGGGGCAGCCGCCGCTTGCAGATGTTGTGCCGCGCCAGCAGTCTTTCGTCCGTTTGTCCCTCCGGCGGGGCTTGAGCGGGCGGAGGGCTTTTCCGACGAGATCATTGCCGCCAGTACCCTAACGGCCTCCTTTAGCTGAACATCGCCGGATCCGGTTGAAGGCACGCTCACGTCTACTGGGAGCCCCTTGCCCTGATAGTCAGCGCTCTTAACCGGCACGAGCACGCCTGTGGTCATAGAGATGGCGGAGCCGTCCTTCTGCTCGATTATTGTCACCACCGAGCAGTCCCCATAAGTCTTTTCCCCAACAAGCTTCGCGGACGCGCCGTCCCTGAGCGCAGCCGCGAGAACCTCGGCTATCCGAGCCGTCCCGGAGTTGACGAGCACCACAATCGGCCCGCGCCAAGCGTCTTCAGGATTGCATTCCGGCACCCTGATCGTGGACTTTCTGCCGCGCGACTTCCGCTCGACCGCCAGCACACCGCCGGGAATGAGCGGCCTCGCGATCCCGACAGCAGAGTCTATCGTGCCGCCCGCCAGGTTGCGCAGGTCCAGCACGAGACCGGCGGCCCCGCCGGATCTCAACTCGCGGAGTGCTTTCTGGAATTGTTCTGGCGCATCATTCGTGAAGCAGTTGATCCTGACGTAGCCCAGCTTGCCGTGCTCGAGCAGTTCGCTGGTAACCGGAGCCACGGAGAATGATCGCCCGTCAATCTTGACCTTTACCGGCTTCGGTGAGCCCTTTCGGATTATCGAGAGCTCGACTTCCTTGCCGTCCTCGCTCATCAGCAGGTTCTCGGCTTCAAGGATCGGAATCCCGCTTTTTACTCTCTGGGCCTCGGCGTCTATGCTTTTCCGGAGCTGACTCTTCTGAGATGGGGTCTTAAGGCTCTTCTTGACCATCTCCTCGGCCTTCCGGTAAGGGTTGTACGGCAACACGTCACGGCCGTTCACCGCTGTGATGTCGTCCCCGGGCTTAACCCCAGCCTTCGCAGCCGGCCCAGTCTGGATGGGCGTCACTACGACCAGATGTTCCTCGGTGAAGTCTCCGGTCTTCAGCTTCTTGATGGAAAGCACCGCGCCGATGCCGTGAAAAGCGCCTTCCGCGGCGTCCGATGCGAGCTTGTGCTGAGCCGGGTCGAGAAACCGCGTGTTCGGGTCCTCCAGCGATGAGAGCATGGCCCTGAGCGAATCGTAAGCCATCCTGCCCTCGTCTTCCGGGGTTATCTGGTCCACGTAGTGCTCGCGGAGGCTCTTCAGGACGGTCAGCATCACGGCGAGGGGCCTCAGGTCGACGCTGGCGCCTTCCAGTCTCGCAGCGGCCACCAGCACACCGGGCGTACTTCCGGGCGAACGGCGTGCTGACCCAAGCGCTTGCTCGCGCGCCGTACTTTCCAGCCTGGCTGCGAACCCGGCAGCAAGGCACACCCCCAGCAGACATCCCAGGCCTATTCTTCGATATGCGTTCATCCGCTCTCTCACAATAAAAACTGCCGGAGTATACCGCCCCGGCGCAACACTTGCACGACTCCAGGAACTCGTTCCGGTTGTCCCGCGCCGCCCGACGGCGCCTGATTCGATTATACCATGGTCCGCGCAGCCGTCAATTTGTTATGACGATTCGCGCGTCTTTCAGGTTCGCAGGCTCTCGCGACAGGCGCGTTTCCGGCGATTCTCCCACTTGGTTGAGGAGTCTCGAACGCCGAAAAGCCGGGCTTTTGTGCCGCGGGAGTTTTCGGACTGAATTAGCCGGCAAAGGCACACTCCGCTCGGCTCCCGTAGAACAGTCGCCGGATCGATCGCTTCCGTCGGGAACCCGGGCCCGTCTTGCACGAGAGGATCCTGAGCCCAGGCGCTCCCTAAGTATAGCGAAACACGCGCGCATTATGCCCGCGGACCCCTCGCCCATGGCAGCATGCCCCGAACGATCAGATAGCTACAAAGCCAAGCCCCCACGCATCCGACCCCTCACCCCAACCCTCTCCCGCAAGCGGAGAGGGAGTTCTATGTGCTGCTCCGATGGGACAGTTCCGTTCCGCAAGAATCACGTCGTGCTGAACTTGTTTCAGCATCCAGGCGCCGAGGCGATGGATCCTGGATCAAGTTCAGGATAACGGGGTCGTGAGCGTTTGCGCCTGCGAGACCGAACTTGATACCCCGTTCACTCGATGGTTGCAATCGCGCTAGACTCCGTCGTAACATGCACCGGAGGTGACTCATTGAGTGCTTGCAGCAATTGCCCTTATGGCCTTGGTCGCCGTTCCGGCGGCCGCCGGGAATATTAAGACGATAATCCCTTACACATCCTTCCAAACCCCGACGGAATATCGCGCAGACAACGACATCCGCACGGACGCGGTGATCGTGTACTCCGACCTCAGAGATCGCATACAGAGCTGGAAAGACCGCGGCTACATAGTGCAGACAATGTACGGCTTCCGGACCGGGCCGGAATATGTCAAAGACCACCCTGACGAGGTCCAGACGGCCGCCGACGGAACACTTCTGACCTGTGGGCCAGGCTCATACTACATGGTGCCGACGCCGGCGCGGATCAAGGCCGCCATTGACTACTTCACCAGTGCCATAAACAACGGCTCCTCAGCTGTGATTCCCGAGGAGCCTGAGTTTTTCGCGACTGCCGGATACTCGGACTCGTTCAAGAAGGCCTGGCGGGAGTATCACGGAGAACCCTGGCAGGACCAGACGACCTCCATCGATGCCCGCTACAAGTCCGAGCGGCTGAAGGCAAAGATGGAATACGACATGGTCAAGGCGATCATGGACGCCGCCGAGAAGCAGAGCCCGGATGTGCGGCGCATGGTTGCCTGCCATTCGGCAGTCAGCTACTACGCCTGGGGGATCGTCTATCCGCACTATCAGTGCTCTACCATACCAAACCTGCAGGAGATAATCGGGCAGGTCTGGACCGGCACGGCCCGGACTGCGTGCCGCTACGAGGGGCAGTTGGCGGAGCGCACGTTTGAGAACGCATTCCTGGAGTACTCGAGCCTCTACAATCTGGTGCGAGGCTCTGGGAAGCGGATGTGGTTTCTGATGGACCCGCTGGAGGACAACCCCGACCGGTCGATGGAGGACTACTACTCCAACTACGAGAAAACGCTGATCGCTTCTCTCATGTTCCCCGAGGTCGATGCCTACGAGGTTATGCCCTGGCCCACGCGAATATACGGCCGCGTGCCCGGTGAGTTTGCGATCGAGATCGGCTCCGTCATCAATGCGCTTCAAGACATGCACAACTATTCCCCTTTAACTCCCGGTAGGAGGGGGGCCGGGGGAGAGGTCCGTTGGGACACGGGCACGCGAGGCATCGCCACATTTGTCGCAGATTCGATGGGCTGGCAGCGCGGCGCACCGCACGCGAGCAACTACGATTGTTTCTACGGCCTCACATTGCCGCTGGTGTACAAGGGCGTCCCTGTCCAGGTCGCCCAGCTCGAGCGCGCGCCGGAGAAGGGCTACCTGGACCAGTACAGAGTCATTCTGATGTCCTACGATATAATGAAACCGATGAAGCCGGAGTACAACCAGGCCATCGCCGACTGGGTCAAGAAAGGCGGGGTGCTGGTCTTCTTCGGCGGCACTGACGCGTATAACGCCCTCGACGAGTGGTGGACACGCCGCGGATTCCCGTCCCCCCAGGCCGATCTCTACTCCCGGCTGGGTGTCAAGGACAGTCTAAGTTCGATGGCTTGGTCAGAGAGCTACAGCGAGCTTGCGCGCGAGAAACGCTACATCCGCGACGCCTCCAATCGCAAGGTCTACAGGTTCGATCTGAAATCGTTCGCGAAGAGCGGCACAGTCTACGTCCGCTTTCGCGATTCTTTTCCCGATGACGGCTACGGCCCGGCGGTCTATTCAGTCAGGCTCATAGCTAACGGCAGGACGATCGCCGAGTTCGGGACCGGCTCCGCCGAGGAGAAAAAGTTCATCTGTGAAGACTCCAACAGCAAGTTCAACGGCCAGGTACGATTTGCCGACCAGCAAGCTTGCTGGGTTTACAGGCTCGAGGTGCCCAGGGGCGCCGCACCGATACTCGAAGTCGATATGGCGAACCAGTTCCTGGTGGAGGCCGCGTCTGCGCCGGTCCGGAGCAAACGGAAGCTGTCTCTTGCACGAGGCTCAGCGTTTTTGGGGAGGCTCAGCCCGTCCATCGAGATAGACAGGAAGTGGACTCTGACCGTCTCCGATTCGGAGAATGGTTATATCTACAAGCTTGCGAACGGCTCGGGGTCGGTCGTGTTCGAGCGGAAGTTCGGCAGGGGCAGACTGATCCACCTCGGCATCGCGCCGAGCTACTTCGCGTCCTCCTCCGATGCGGCCGATCTGCTGCGTGCATTTGTCGCTTACGCGTGCGATTGCGCCGGGCTGACTTTCAAGACGCAGCAGCGTATGGCCATCCGGCGCGGGCCGTATGTCGCCGTTCGCACATTCGAGGGTGAGAAAAAGCTCAGAGGGTGTTACGTCAACGTCCTTGACCCTAGACTGCCGGTGGTCAGGGATCCGGTAGTCCGCGCGCAACAGTGCGCGCTTTATTACGACGTGACGGATCGACTCGGTGGCTGTCCGAAGCTGCTCTATAGCTCGTCGCGGGTGGAGTCGAAATCCGAGACGGCATCGGTGACGAAGCTCAGGCTCAGCGGGCCGCTCAAGACCATAGGCGTCGCGCGGGTCTTCTCCGGCGGCAGGGAGATCGAGTCGGTGACGCCCGCGGAGGTTAGGAGCGAGCTCGATCAAGATACCGTCCTCATCACCTATGAAAACACGCCCGAATCGGTAGAGATCACGATCAACTGGAGGTAATGCAATGCCCGTCAAGATCGGAGTCGTAGGCGCCGGGATATTCGGCGTCAACCACTTGAACACGTTCACCCAGCTTTCATACAGAGGCATCGCGCAGCTTGCCGCGGTCGCGGAGGTCGACGAAAAACGCGCGGAGTGGGTCCGCGCCACATACGGCTGCCCCGTTTATTCCGACTACAACGAGATGCTCGCCAAAGAAGACCTGGACGCAATCACGGTCGTAACCCCCGACCACCTGCACAAGCCCATCACGCTAGCAGCCTGCGCTGCCGGCAAGCACGTGCTCTGCGAGAAACCGCTCGACACAACCGTCGAGGGCTGCCAGGCTATGGTCGATGCAGCAAGGAAAGCCAACGTCCTCCTGCAGGTCGATTTTCACAAGCGGTACGACCCGGAACACATCGCCATGGAGCGCCGGGTCTCATCCGGGGAACTCGGCAAGATCCTCTACGGGCAGGTGTGTATGGAGGACCGGATCGAGGTTCCCGTGGAGTGGTTTCCCCACTGGGCGCCGTCCTCCAGCCCCGGCTGGTTCCTGGGCGTCCATTTCTTCGACCTGGTGTGTTGGACTATGAAGACTACCGGCAAGCGTGTTTTTGCCGTCGGTCGGAAGGAGACGCTCAAGAACGACTACGGCGTGGACACCTACGACTCCATCAGCGCGATGGTCGAGTTCAAAAACGGCGCGGTCGTCAGTTTCGACCTGAGCTGGATCCTGCCGCGTGAGTTCGAGGCGATCGTGAACCAGGACATCAGGCTTGTCGGCACTAAGGGCGTGTGGGAGATCGACACGCAGTATCGCGGCTCGCGCTCGTGTGTGGCCGGCGAGGGCATGAGAACCTACAACAACGGATTCATCAGAACCAGCACCGACAAACAGGGCCGCACGATCTACCAGGGTTACGGGATCGAGTCGATCGAGGATTTTGTCCACAACGTCAGCGCCATCAAGAACGGCGCCACGATCGAGAGCCTCAAAGGCAAGTATCCTTCTGGAGAGGAAGGGCTGGAGGTCACGAAGATCGCCGCCGCCGCTCACGAGAGCGCAAGGACGGGAAAAGTGATCGATATATCGTAGCGGTCGACGGTCCGGGATTTCCTGTTGAGGCCTTTGGACGCTGTCGTGCGGTAAACGCCATCAGGCTCGGATCGTCCCGGATGTCCTATCCGAGTCAGTCGTTCGAGATACGTTATCCCGAACGAGCTTCCCCGGTCAGGCTGCCCAGCGCCTTCTGATCGCGCGGCGGCACCGATACTTCGTGCGTGGGATAGGTCCGGGCTGTCGCGCTACGCGCGTTTTCGGCGATTCTCCGGCTTAGTTGACAAGCGTCGAATCGCCGAAAACGCCGGGTTTGTGTTCTATCGCAACAGCACAACCTAGTACTTGCTGGTCACGTTCTCCTTCAACCCGCACCATACGTTTTCCCACCGCACGACAACCGGCCCGGTGGCAGCATCGATGGTTACCTCGGAGTACGGGTGTAGATCGATGTGCTCTTGCTGAGGGCCCTCGACGCTCCCGTCCAGGTCCACCGGGCCGAGGTTCTTGAGCGTGAGCTTCCCGTCCGGTGACCGGCTCGGCACCACCATATAGGCCATCAACCTAGAAAGCAGATCCTTGCGCCCCCAGAGCATGTCGTCAAACCACGCGACCGTCCTGCGCGCCCTGATCGCTTCCATGACGCCTTTTTCACTGCGTTCCGTGGCGAACAGGAGCGTGACTGCCGGGTTGTTCTTGCGTTTGCTATGAACGTCGGTGCACGCCAGCACCGCCCAGTTGTGTTCCATTGCCCACTCGAAGGCGTTGGGATACCAGTGGGTGCCGTGGCTTTCGATGGTGTTCCAGCCGCTACCCACGACGTCGTTTTTCAGCTCCACCCCGACTAGTATGCCCTGCCTTGTGCCCCACAGCGTCGGTTCGCGAAGCTCTACGTGTGGATGAGCCCAGACGATGATCCCGCCGTGCCTCGCAACATTCTCCATCTGTTCCTCGTAGAACGCTGTTTCCTCGCCTTTAGCTTCGGCCCACCGGTGCGAGTCAACGGGCACGTATGTCGAATCGACTCCGAGCACTACGTAATGCTCCTTGCCTTTCATACCCGTTTCATGCCCGCGGATTACGATCAATCCGAGCTGGTCGCCGACGTATTTCGCCACGCGATACGCCCTGACGGTGCCGTGATCGGTGATGGCGATGGCGTCGTAGCCGAGCTCTTTCGACTCCTCTACGCGCTCGCGCGTGGTCAGCTTGCCGTCGGAGTTGATCGTGTGCATATGGAAGTCCCCGCGCAGGACCATATAAGGCCCCACGTTCGGGAAGTCGAATCTCCGCGCCGATTCCGCCGCCTGCAACGAACAAGCGGCGAGCACAGCAAGTGCGAGGACAAGTGCAAGAACAAGCCTGCGGGTAAACATGCGGTTTTTCCCCCTCTGCGTGCCGCGGGGTGTCGATCTACCGGCGGACCAGGGCTGCATCACAGCCCGACACTAGTTTCCAGGTTGGACTTTGTGCTGGTCCAGACGTTGGTCCAGGTGATCCTTGCCTGGTCGCCGCCACCCCAGTCTACGCTAACCTGCTTATACGCCGGAATCTCGAAGACCTTCCCGTCGATTGTTGCCTTGAATGTGATCGGGCACCGGTTCTCTAGCAATAGCTTTGTGTCGCCGGCTCGCTTTATTCTCACCGCCGCGTTAACCAGATCGCTTAAGAGTTCCTGCCGGCCCCAGAGCATGCCGTTGAACCACGCCGCCGTCCGCCGGGCCCGGATTGCTTCCATCACGCCGTCTGCGGTCCGGCGCGTGACAAACACCAGGGTCACCGGCTGCTCCCCCTGCCTGCGCGCTCCGTGGGCATCGGTGTTGGCGAAAACTGTCAGGTTGTGCTGCAGTGCCCAGTCGAACGCGTGGGCATAGCAGGTGATGCCGTTGAAGGACCTCGGGCTCTCATCGCGGCCGCCGTATCCGTTCTGCACCTCGACGCCGACCACAATTCCGTTCTTGACGCCCCAGTCGGTCGGCTCGCGCCACTCATTCGGCGGGTGAGCCTGGAAAAGAACGCCGCCCGCGGACGCGATTGCGCTCATCTCGTCCTGGTAGAAAACCGTCTTGTCGCCGGCCTGCTCGGCCCACCGATGCGGATCGCGCGGCTTGAACGAGGCCGGCACGCCCAGGCAGACGTAGTGTTCTTTGTCTTTAACCCCGGTCTCGAATCCCGGGATTACCACCAGCCCGAGCTGCTCACCGATGTAAGCCGCGATCCGATACGGCCGAGGTCGCCCATGGTCGGTGATGGCGATCACGTCGTAGCCGCGGTCGTACGACTCCTCTACCCGTTCGCGAGTCGTGAGCTTGCCGTCCGAGTTGATCGTGTGCATGTGGAAGTCACCGCACAGCACCTGGTAGGCCCCGACCGGAGGAAAGTCGTGCCTGGGCGGCGCAGCGAATGCGCCTGCGCTTAGGACCAGCAGAAGGGCAAGCGCGGCGGCAAGTCCGGTTCGCATCATTGTTGCTCCTCTCCGGGTGTCAACTTTTTTCGTCAGGCTCTCCCGGCCACCTCAGCGCACCCGCGGGACAGACATTGATGCATTCCGGACATCGAAGACAGTCCGGTTCGCTAACTACGCCTTCTGCTTTGTGCTTCACAATCGGCAGATTCATCGGACACGCCTTCTCGCACGTGGCGCACTCGCGGCAACGGTCCGCGTCGATCCTGAGCAGGTTCTTGCGCCCTCCGATGGCGTTCTGGATGGTACCAATGGGGCAGAACGCACACCAGGTGCGCTGGTGCCAAACCAGGGCGAGGACGACGCCGATGCCCGTTGTTATCGTACACATAAGCCAGAAGACGCGGCCCCAATGGTATATGTCGCCGGGGTTTTGTATGATCCTGAAGACCATAAACCCCATAAGCAAGACCACTACCGCCCATCGCAGGGCCGCCGACTTCAGAAACCGCGGGATCGGTCGCCCCGGGCTTATCGGCTGCACGATGCGGTCGTAGAAGCCGCCTCTCGGGCACAGGTGGCCGCACACGTAGCGGCCGTTGATCGTTCCGCCGATGATGCCCGCAATCATGGCTGCGGGCACGGCAAATCCCAGAAGCGGATACTTCCAGCCGAGCGCGATCACGATTATAGTGATCGGCGCAAGCATCCACTGGACGATCCTCCTGCGCCGCGACTGTCGTTGGGCTCGGGGTGCGAGCTGGGTTTCCGGTGCAAGTTGAACGCTCATTTCAGTTTCTCAATTATCGCGTCTGCGACCTGGCTCGTTCCGACCGCTGTCGGATCGTCGCGGTCGGGCTTCATGTCGTAGGTGACATACTTACCCTCAGAGATGACTTCGGCCACGGCGGCCTCCAGCCGATCCGCGGCGTCTACCTCGCCGATGTGCCTCAGCATAAGCATTCCCGACAGGATCATCGCGATCGGATTCACCTTGTTCTGTCCTTTGTACTTGGGGGCGCTGCCGTGGGTCGGCTCGAAGACCGCGGCCTGGTCACCGACATTTGCCCCCGGCGCGACGCCTAGTCCACCGACCAGACCCGCGCACAAGTCCGAAAGGATGTCCCCGTAAAGGTTCGGGAGCACGATCACGTCATAAAGCTCCGGCTTCTGGACAAGCTGCATGCACATATTGTCAACAAGGCGCTCGTTATACGTCAGGTTCGAGCCGCGCCCAGAATCGGCGGCCAGAGTTTTGTCGGCATCCTCCGGCTCCGGAGTCCCCGGCTCGAACCGCGCGCCGTATGCTTTTGCGACCTGGCGGGCTACGCGGTAGAAAAGCCCGTCAGTGAACTTCATTATGTTCGCCTTGCATACCGCAGTCACGGTCTTCCGGCCGTTAGCGATTGCATAGTCGAACGCCAGCTTGACGATCCTTCTGGTGCCCGTAAACGATATGGGCTTGATGGAGATGGCGGAATCCTCGCGGATCTTGCCCTCGCTCATCTCGATTATGCGTTTTGCCTCGGGCGTGCCGAGATCCCACTCAACCCCGGCGTAGAGATCCTCCGTGTTCTCGCGAACGACTACCAGATCAACGTCCGTGTACTTCGATCTGATGCCGGGGTAGTATTTGCACGGCCTGATGCACGCATACAGGTCGAGAAGCTTGCGCAGTGCGACGTTTACGCTCCTGAACCCGCCCCCGATGGGCGTTGTGATAGGGCCCTTGAGTGCAACCTTGTTCTTTCGGATGCTTTCGAGCACGTCGTCCGGAAGAGGCGTGCCGTAGCGAGCCATGACGTCTATTCCCGCGTGCTGGACATCCCAATCTATGTCGACCCCCGTCGCCTCGATCACACGCCTCGTCGCCTCCGTGATCTCCGGGCCTGTGCCGTCTCCGGGAATCAGCGTAATGCGATGCGCCAAATGCCTTACCTCCGTTTAACTTGTCACGAGGAGAGTCTACCATCCGGAGAAAGAAACTGTCAAACGCGAGGGCGCGTCCGCACCGGTTCAGTTTAGCGGACGCAGACGCCCCGGACCCCGTCATCCTGAACCTGATTCACGACCGACCCCTGTGCTGAGTTCCCGCAGCATCTCACCCTCACCCCAACCCTCTCCCGCAGAGGGAGAGGGAGTTAATCACCCTCACCCGAACTCTCTTCCATCGAGGGAGAGGGGGTTCTAATTCCGGATAGGTCGGGGTGGGACCGGGCCCATCTAGAGCGGGGAACTTCTAGGGGTGAGGGATGCTTTGTCACGCGCAGGATGACATCCCCCGAAAATCGGCCTCGCCCGTTCGGCACTCTGCGCTGAACCGGTCGATGGGGCGTTAGTAAGCGGTGCGAGAGGCTCAGGCGGACTTAGGAAGGAAGCGATACGCCTCGTTCGCGCAGAAACTCGATCGTTTGCTCGAACGTCGGAATGCCCGCGCGCCCGCCGACCTTAGTGCACTTGATCGCGGAGACGGCGGATGCGAAAATGATAACGTCCCGCAGTCCCCAACCAAGAGCCAGCGCGAACGCGAAAGCGCCGTGGAACACGTCCCCGGCCCCGGTCGTATCCACCGGCTCGATCGGGAATGCCTGTACGTGCCCCTCCTCGTGATCGTCCAGGTAATAGGCGCCCTCCGCTCCGCAGGCGATCACGGCGGCCTTCGGGCCGAGTGAGCGTATTTTCCGGAGCGCCGCCGAGAGTTCCTGGGTCTCAGCGAAGTTGAGGGCGGACTTTCGCGGGATCACGGGGTAGTCGGCCATCGCGAGGATGTCAACCAGGTGAGGGCGGATGATCGTGTCGAGCACAATCGGTATGCCGCGCTCCCTGGCTCTGGCGGCGACTGCACGGGCACCCTCCGGCCAGTGGTGGTCCAGCAGAAGAGCATCGGCCTCGTCCAAAACGTCGAGTGGGATCAGATCGGCGGGACAGTCGATTCCGGTCTCCCGGCGGCCGTAGATTGTTCGTTCGGCCGTATCGGCGTCAACGTGGATGATGGAGAAGTAACTTGTGCCTCCTGGGACTCGAACCAGCGCACCCGTGTCAACCCCTTCGGCTTGCAGACCCCGCACTATCTGATCGCCGATGTCGTCGTCCCCGAGCCGGCCAAGGATTCTGGTCTGTGCTCCGAGCCTGGACGCGGCCACGAGCGCGGTGCCCGTCAGCCCGCCTCCTTCCACCTTGTAGTCCAGAATCGGCGCAAATCCGCCCGGTTTGGCCGTCGGCGCAACGAACAAATAATCTATGCAGGCTATCCCCAGCCCGACTATGCAGGGTTTCTTCGGCACGTAGTTTCCTCTCCGCGGCGCGGTCGATTTAGAACCGCCGATCTATTATGTAGCGCGCCCAGGCGGCGAGCAGGTCTTTGTATTCAGAGTCCGGCAGGGCCTCCAGCTCGGGCAGCGCCGCGTTGACGTGCTCCATCGCCAGCTTTGCAGTCCGCTCAACCGCCCCAAGGGAAATCATTGTCTGCCTGGCCTTTTCGATTTCACCGGCAGAGACCTGTTTATTCCCCAGCACCGATGCGAGGAATTTCTTTTGCGCGATGTCTGCAGATTCGAACGCGAAGAGCACTATAGTCGTCCGCTTGCCCTCGCGTAAGTCCGACCCGATCGGCTTGCCGAGCTGCTCCTGCTTACCTACGAGGCCCAAAATGTCGTCCTGGAGCTGGAAGGCGGTTCCGCACCGGCCCGCGAACCGCGACAGCGCGGCCACCCAGGGATGCTCTGGGTCCGACGTGTTCAAACCCAGCATCGCCCCGGCTCCGGCCGCGAACTCATACAACACACCGGTCTTCATCCACAACATACGCACGATATCGTCTTGCGTCAGTTGTTCGACCGGCATTTGGGAATACTGGACGTCGAGTATCTCGCCCTCGATCAGGGTGTTGACCACGCGCGTCTCGAGGTAATGGATGACATCGAGCACAACCCTCGGGTCCAGCCTCCCGGACCGGGCACACTCGCAGAACAGGCTCACGGTGAACCCGTGCTGGGAGTCGCCTGTGAGCACTGCCAGATTCCGGCCGTACTCCCGGCTTTTGAATTCGTCGTAGCCCAGTTTCTCGGACGCAAACGTCTCTCCCAGTTTGTGAACCGTCGGCCCGCCGCGGCGGAGGTCGTCGTTGTCGATCAGGTCGTCGTGGACAAGGGTCCATGTGTGAAACATCTCGACTCCCGCCGCTGCCGGAATCACAACTTCCTCGTCGCCCCCTACAGCCCCGCACGACCACATCATAACGGCCGGCCGCAAGCGCTTTGCCGGCCTCTCAAGGTAGGCAAATACGGCTTCCCGGAGGTTTTGCGGCCTGAACCGCTCGCGATACCGCGGGTTCAGGAAGTATTCCGTAACCTTCTTGTCACGCTCTCGAAGTGCTGCGATCAGATCGACGGACATTCCGCCTCCCAGGGGTCTTCATACAATTGAGAATCATACCGGGGCTTTGCGCTCCTGTCAATGCTAAGCGCGCAGGGGTATCACTTCAGTCTTGCATACGCAAACCCCCGGGACCACGTCATCCTGGATTCGATTCAGGATCCATCCCCTCGGTGCGTGGATGGTGAGACAACTTCGGCATGACTTGATTTCAACGGGCGCAATCGGCTGCCCTGGTAAGTCGGCGTCCGTGCGCTACTAGGGATCGTGCCAGAGCCGTTCCCGAAGCATAGACCATGCTTTCCTAGCAGCGGGCGGCGTGCGCGCGGGACTTGCGTACGGAGCGGCATGCCCTGAACGATCAGAACAAACTGAAACCGCGACCTCTCCCAACCGCAGAGATCCCCGCATAATTACCGGTTTTAGCTTTTCTGATTGGTCCGTATATCGGACCTCGACGGGCGATGCGGCACGATTTCCATGGGTGCACAATCCATGGCAAAGCTGTCCGTCTATCTCGCTACACTCTTGCTCGGCAGCAATTTCTCCGCGTCCACGCTGCCCGCGTCGGGCGGCTTTGCGTCGGGCAAGACCGCAGTCGCGGCCCGCAGCACGATGCCTGAGAGCACTCCACGCGCCGTCACGAGCCTCTCGGCCAGGGGCCGACTGTGCACGGACCAAGAGCAGCGGTCCATCGACTTGGTCAACCGGGAACGCAGGGCCAGGGGTCTTTGCGTGTTATCGGTAAACCCGCTGCTTGTGCAGGTAGCTCGCGAACACAGCCGCGAGATGTGGGAGAAAGGCTACTTCGATCACTTCTCGCCCACGCCGGGCCTCAGAACACCGATGGAGCGTTACCTGGCTCGTTTGGGCCATACGCCCTCGTGGGCCTTTCTGGGCGAGAACCTCTTCTATTGCTCGATAGTCGATCCCGACCGCGGTCATCGCTGCCTGATGGCAAGTCCCAAGCACAGGGAAAATATTCTCAACGAACGGTTCCGAGAGATCGGCGTCGGCTGTTTCACGGCACCTGACGGCCAGTTCTACCTAACCCAACTGTTCCTCGCGCAGACCGATTGACGCCGCGACCCAAACGCGCCATAATTATGGGGAAACGACCGGGCTATCGCGACAGGCGCGTTCTATCGCAACAGTCTCAAGGACTGCTATGCTCCTGGTAATCGACGTAGGCAACACGACGACCGCCCTCGCGGTCTTTCTGGGCGACAAGATCAAGGGTGACTGGAGGATCTCGACCGATCCGCGCCGCACGGCGGATGAGTACGCAGCGATTCTGCAGCCGCTATGTGCCGAGAGAGCTATCGAGTGTTCGGGGCTGAGTGCGGTTGCGATATCGAGCGTTGTGCCGGCGGCGGTGGATCCGCTTGTGCGCCTTGCAAAGAAGCATCTCAAGGTGCCCTCGCCTTTCGTGCTCTCGGGTCACGTTGATTTCGGCGTTCATGTCCACTACCATCCGGTGGCGGATGTCGGGCCGGACCGGATAGCGAACGCGGTTGCCGCACACGTCAAATATGGCGGAAAGGTGATAGTCGTCGATTTCGGAACCGCTACCACCCTGGACGCGGTCTCCGAGACGGGCGACTACCTCGGCGGGGCTATAGCGCCGGGCGTTCAGACATCGCTTGACGCGCTCACCGCCAGGGCCGCGCGGCTGACGGGCGTTGAGCTTGTCGCCCCGGAAAAGGCTATCGGGACGTCAACGGTTGCCAGCCTGCAGTCCGGAGTGATATTCGGCACTGCAGGGCAGGTCGACGCGCTGGTGGATCGGTTCCAGAGCGAGATGGGCGGCGGGGCGAAGGTTGTTGCAACCGGCGGGCTGGCGGAAGTGATCGCGCCTCACAGCCGAACCATCGAATGCTGTGACGACATGCTCACTCTCGAAGGCATCAGGCTTGCCTACGAACGAGCGCACCACTGAGGCGGATTAATCGTGTGTCGTCCTGGAGAAGCAGTTACCCCGGCCTTTCAAGGAGCACTCGGCGCACTAAACCGTGAGGATTGGTGACGTACGAATCGACCCCCCACTGGTCCTGGCACCGATGGCCGGCGTGACTAACCACGCGTTTCGGGTGATGTGCAAGCGCGCTGGCGGATGTGGGTTGGTCTCAACGGAGATGTTCTCCGCTTACGCCATCAAGTTCCGCAACCCCGGCACATCCTCGATGATCGATTGGACCGACGACGAGCGGCCCGTTGCGGCTCAGGTTTTCGGAGGCGATCCGGAGACCGTGGCAATAGGCGCAAAGGCCCTTCAGGAAGCCGGGGCGGACATCGTGGACGTTAACATGGGCTGCCCCGTTCCGAAGGTCGCCAAGAGCGGTTCCGGCGCGGCTCTAATGAAGGACCTGGGTTTGGCCCGCGAGATTCTCGCCGCGGCCCGGGAGGCGCTGTCTGTTCCTCTAACCTTGAAGATGCGACTCGGATGGGATCCCGGCAATGTCACGGCGGTCGATCTTGCTCGGATTGCGGAGGCTTGCGGTGTTGACGCGATCACCGTACACGGCCGGTTTGCTGCCGAAGGATACTCAGTCCCGGCTGACTGGAACGGGATAGCCGAAGTGAAGCGGGCTGTGGAAGTACCGGTGATCGCGAACGGCGACATATCGACGCCGCAGGATGCCGCTCGCGCCTTCGAGGCGACCGGCTGCGACGCGGTCATGATAGGCCGCGCCGCACTCGGCGACCCCTGGATATTCCGCAGGATCAGTCGCTATCTGGTGGCCGGGGAGATACTCCCCGAACCCACTATCGTTGAGCGGCTCGATGCCGCTGTGGAGCATGCGGTGCTGCTGCGCGAGCTTCTCGGCGAAAAGCGCGCCGCGAAGGAAATGCGCGGCCATCTGGTGCACTACATCAAAGGGCACCCTGGGGCGGCAGCACTGCGAAACCGACTGATGACAACCCGCTCCACGGGGGAGATACTGGAGATTCTCCACGCCGTTCGGAATGATGCGAGCGGCGGGATGTGACGGCGCGGGCTGAGAGGCGTTCCGGTCGCGAGGTGATGGTGTGAAGCGCGTGGTCAGCGTCAGCCTGGGTTCTTCGAAGCGTGACAAGACGTCGCGTGTCAGGATCCTTGATCAGGACTTCGAGATCTCCCGAATCGGGACCGACGGCGACATGAAACGCTTCGGGGAACTGATCGCCGAGCTTGACGGCAAAGTCGACGCAATCGGACTGGGGGGAATCGATCGGTATCTGTGGGTCGACGACCGCCGTTACACGGTGCGCGACGCGGATCGACTGGCGCGAATCGCGAAGGTCACGCCCGTAGTCGACGGAAGCGGGGTCAAGAACACGCTGGAACGCCGCACGATAGAGTTCCTTCAGCGAAACGGCATCGTCGACTTTGCCGACAAGAATGTACTCGTGGTCTGCGCCGTAGACAGGTTCGGGATGGCTCAGACGATCGCCGGGCTCGCGAGGCAAGTCGTCTACGGGGACCTGATGTTTAACCTGGGCATCCCGATACCGATGCGCTCCTACGCGACCGTGCGTGTGCTCGCTCACCTGTTTCTACCTCTGATATGCCGCCTGCCGTTCAAATGGCTGTATCCGACGGGCAAGGAGCAAGAGGTCTCCCGGCCCAGGTATCAAAGCTATTTCCACTGGGCCGACGTAATCGCGGGGGATTTCCACATCATAAAGAGACATATGCCGTCGGTGGAATCGGGCATTCTGGAGGGGAAGGTCATAATCACTAATACGGTGACTCCCGAGGACAGCCAGATGATGATCGACCGAAAGGTGCGAATGCTTGTGACCTCGACGCCCCAGTATGACGGCCGTTACTACGCAACTAACGTATACGAGGGCGTTCTGATAACGCTTTTAGGCAAGAGGCCTGAGGAGGTCACCAGCGCCGACTACGATGAGCTTCTCGCGCGGCTTGACTGGAAACCGACCGTTACGGATCTGAGCGAGTAGGGAGCCGGGTGGCTGAGATAGGCGAGTTTTCCGACGATTTTATGCTTCGAGAACGGCCGCGCGCGGGCGGCCTTTATGGTGGACGGACCCGACTTCCCGAAGCCCATCTCACCCTCACCCCGGCCCTCTCCCGTCGAGGGAGAGGGAGGTTTATCCTGCGGGAAATCAGGGCGGTGCGCACCTGGCGCCTTGGTGCACCGGGCCGCCCCGGGAGTATATAACCCTGGTGCACCGGGTCGTTCCCGCAGCATACTAAAACGGCGGGTGTGCGTTCTTCGGGGACAGCCTCGTACCGGGCGCAAGGCGAGCAAACAAAAACCCGGCTTGTGCACGCTACGGCTTACGACTCGACACGGGCCGACGGCTGACAATCGTTATACACGGGCGCGCCAGAACTCCGGGATTAGCCGGGGCTGGCACCACGCACACGAGCCGTCCGGGCCGATCACCTTGGCCCTGATGTATCTGCGCCGGCCTGCTTCGCGAAGGTTGAAGGTCGAGTGGGAGGCGTGGGACTCGCAGACGATCTCACCACCGTCGCCGATAAACTGCGTTATGTGGTCCGGCCGTGCAAGCACATGCAGAGTCCAGGCGTCCACGAACACATCTTCGAGCTCGACGCCGGTCGTGGCGTAGAAGTCGCCGACAACGAGAGCGCGCAGGACCTCATAAGCGTTCGGAGTCCTGCTGTTAACTCTCGTCCACACCCACCCGCGGGACGGATTGGCGCGGTTCGGCTGAAAGTCGCCGGTAAAGTGGTGGGCATCATCAACCGCGGTGCCGTAGATCAGCATACCGGCCGTCAGGAGGTGGTCCCACATCCCTTCGACGCCGATGTGCTCATCGTCTCCTTCGCTGTAGACCGCAGGATGTCCGTTGTAAACCTCAAGCAAGCGCGCGCCGCGTGTCTGCATCATGTGGGTATGATCGAACGCAAAACCAAAGTTGGGATGGTTGATCTGCGCGATTCCGCCTGAACCGACAACCGCATCGATCAGGTTTTGCAGCGTCGCCTCGGTTGGGCCGCGCTCAAAGTTCGCAAACGAGGTCACCCCGAAGCCGTTCACGTGAAGCGGCGCAGCCGGCTCGTCCAGAGATGAGCTGTGAAGCTCCACGCCGGGGATCAGAAGCAGACCAGCACACCGGACCTCCGCTGGGTCCACACAGCGTCCGTGGTCGGTGATTGATAAAAAGTGATAGCCCTGATCGGCGTAGTAGCGGCAGACGTCTGTTGGACCGGAGTCGCCGTCGCTCAGGTTTGTATGAGTGTGAAGGTTTCCTTTTATCCACATGACTTGCTGTTGTCCGTTAGCGGTTTGCGGCGACCCGTGAACAGGCGCCATATCGGCCTACGCCGGCATATGACGAATGTCCTTCTTGGGACCGGGCGCAGTGATGGGGTCCGGGGGGACAGTTGAAGATTTTCGACGTGAAGTTGCGTCTACGCTGCCAGATCCAGGTCCTCCTGGTCCGAGTTGGGCACCTGGCCCGACACCCAGTTGTCGCAGTCCAGGCGGGAGCAGTAGAACATTTTCTTCCGGACGCCGTCGGGGAGCAGTACATCGGCGATGTATGCGTTGTCGCACCGGACGCACAGAAGCGGATCTATGATCTTGATTACCTTGAGTGGACTTCTGGACTGGTTGGTCATGGCTTCTCCAATCTCGCCCAGCTTATTGCAGGCGGGCGTCCGTCCCGGATACGGATTCCGGATCTCTCGGCAGTCTCTTGATCCGTGAAATAGCCTGCCCTTCGGACCGGCTGAGTCTGAACAGCTTCGCTACCTGCTCGACTCGCAGCAGGCTCTGTATGCGTTCCTGGGTGGCGACTATATCAACTGCGCCGTGATGCTCGCGGAACTTGCGGACTGCGTCCGCGAGGCCTGTCAAGAAACTCCAGTTGGCTGCTTGGGCCTTCTCCAGGTTCAGCACTACGTTGTAATGTCCGGCGCTCGCCAGCTTCTCCAGAGTGAACCTGACTGCTCGAAGAGAGGTCGCCGAAACCTTTCCGCCCAAACACAGGACCGGGATGCCCTCCGCATTCTTGAGCCGCATCTCAAAGCTGTCTTCAGTCCCAGCCGACATTTGTTTCTTACCTGCATGCTCATCGGATGAGTACGCGCTCATAATTAGGTATTCCACAGAGGAGCTTGAGGGATGGTGCGGTTTTCTATGCCGCGTGGCCCGCGGGGTTCGAGTGCCCCGCGGGCGTGCACCGGGTTCAATTGCCGCGGCATACGAAGCCGAGCGTCGGCCCCCTCCCGTGAGCTTGTTATGATAAGCGCGTTTTCGGCGATCCTCCCGCTTGGCTGAGGAGGGTCGAATCG
Source organism: Armatimonadota bacterium (assembly GCA_049969195.1). Taxonomy (GTDB): domain Bacteria; phylum Armatimonadota; class UBA5829; order UBA5829; family UBA5829; genus CALJES01. The sequence continues at coordinate 4,669 of JBMFPI010000002.1, read as the reverse complement.
CCGAGAACGCTGGATTTGCGTCGTGTCGCAATAGCCTTCCGCAAAAGGGAGATGAGGGAATTGTGCTTCGGGATGGGGCGGGGTTGTTGCCAAGAGACGCGCTCGTCGCTACGGCCTGAGCGCAGGGTGGCTTTGACCCCGAGAAGGCAACGTGCTAGAATCCCTCAGTGATGGAAGAACATCTCGACGCTTTCATAGAGCACCTGCGTCTGGTGCGGGGCGCCAGCGAGAACACCTTGCGGGCGTATTCCTCGGACGTGCTCGCGTTCATTGAGTTCGCGCGCGAGTCGGGGACCCAGGTGGATCAGGCAGTGGTGCGCAGGTATCTTGCCCGGCTTCACAAGAGCGGATTGGCCAGGAGCTCAATGGTGCGCAAACTCGCGGCGATTCGAGCGTTCTATAGATATCTGGTGAGGCGCGGCGTCCTGGAGGCAGATCCGACGGAAGGAATCCGCGGGCCCCGTGTGCCGCGCGGCTTGCCAAGAGTTTTGCAGGAGGACCAGATCGAGGCGCTCATGGCCGCGCCGGACCCGAATACGCCGATTGGCCTTCGAGACCGGGCGATCCTGGAAACCCTCTACGCAACCGGTCTGCGGGTGAGCGAGCTATTGAGCCTGACCGTCGACGACGTCGCAAACGGCGTTGACGAAATCAGGGTGATCGGTAAGCGCAACAAAGAGCGAATCGTCCTGGTCGGATCGAAAGCCCGGTTCGCCTTGGATGTCTACCTGAAACACGGACGACCGCAGCTTGTTGCGAAAGCCCGACAACCGTCAGCAATCACGCAAAGGCTCTTCCTGGGCTATCGGGGAACGCCTCTAGTTGCTTCATCGGTTCGCAGGATTATAACCAGGCACGTGGAATCGGTCAGCCAATCGCTCAGAATCAGCCCGCATACGCTTCGTCATAGCTTCGCGACGCATCTGATGGACCACGGCGCGGACCTCAGAACCGTTCAGGAGCTTTTGGGGCACGAAAGCGTGGTCACGACCCAGGTTTATACGCATGTTTCAAGTGAAAGACTGAAAGCGGTTTACGATCTTGCGCATCCGCGGGCCGTATCTGGTGCCGAAAGAATGGAAAGGTAGAACTCCTTTTTTTGGGGACAGCTCGAAAGCGGAGAACAGGCAGGAGCAAGGTTTCACTTGTGCGATTAGGTTTCGCGATGGGAAAAACGACAATGGCGGAAATGCACGGTACTACCGTAGTGGCGGTCAAGAAGAACGGCAAGGTCGCGATTGCGGGCGACGGACAGGTCACGCTCGAGAATACCATAATGAAACACAAAGCCCGCAAGGTCCGTAGATTGTACGAGGACAGGGTCCTGATGGGCTTTGCGGGATCCGTTGCGGACGCGCAGGCGCTGGCGGACAAGTTCGAGGCCAAGCTCAAGGAGGCGCACGGTAACCTCAGGCGCGCCGTAATCGAGTTCGCTAAAGACTGGCGAACCGACCGGATATTGCGACGACTGGAGGCGATGATGATCGTCGCGGACCGGGAATACCTTCTGGTGATCTCGGGAAGCGGTGAGGTGATTGAGCCGGACGAAGGCGTGGCGGCGATCGGGTCGGGTGGTGGATTTGCCGCAGCAGCGGCGAAGGCGCTCGTCCGCAACACCGACCTTACGCCCAGGGAGATTGTCGAGCAGGCGATGCACATAGCGGCCGACATATGCGTCTACACCAATCACGAGATCACGGTAGACGAGCTCTAATCCAAAGCCGAAAACCAGCTGTAAAAACGGGCCCGTCCGGACTTTCGGCCCCGAGGAAGAGGTAGAAAGTTGAAAGACAAGCAGGAACTTACTCCCAAACAGATCGTGGCGGAGCTGGACAAGTACATAGTGGGGCAGGACAAGGCCAAGAGAGCTGTCGCGGTGGCGCTGCGCAATCGCTACCGCCGCCGACAGCTCTCAGAGGACTTGCGGGAGGAAGTCATCCCCAAGAACATCCTTATGATCGGCCCGACGGGCGTCGGCAAGACGGAAATCGCGCGTCGGCTCGCCAACCTTGCAAACGCACCGTTCGTCAAGGTGGAGGCGACCAAGTTCACCGAGGTAGGCTACGTCGGGCGGGATGTCGATTCGATGGTTCGTGATCTGGTGCAGCGAGCGGTGGCGATGGTCGAGTCCGAGAAAATCGAGGAGGTCAGGCCGATTGCCGAAGAGCGCGCCATCGAGCGCATACTGGACATCATGGAGCCGCCTGCCCGACGAATCGCGCAGAGCGTGGTGCCGAAGCAGTGGGCGGAGTCGATACAATCGATGATGGGCGCGCTGTTCCCGGGCACGGGCAACCCGCCCCCGCCTCCGGAGGACGTGATCGATGAGGAGGTCGAGCCGACCGACGAGGTGACCCGCGACCAGATAGAACGCAAGGAACGCATCCGCGAGCGCATCCGTCGGCAGCTCGTGGCCGGCGAACTTGACGATAGAGAGATCACAATAGAGGTCGAAGACACCTCTATGCCTCATTTCCAGGTCTTCGGCCAGCAAGGGCTGGAGGAGATGGGGATGGATGTGTCGGGTATGCTCGGCAACTTGTTCCCCAAGCGCCGAAAGCGCAAGCGGGTGACCGTGAAGGAAGCAAAAGCGATCCTGGCGGATGAAGAAGCCCGAGCAATGATCGACCAGGACGCCCTGACCCGCGAGGCAATCGAGCGCGCCGAGCAGGATGGGATCATATTCGTCGACGAGATGGACAAGATCGCCGGGCGCGAGCGCGACGGAGGGCCGCAGGTCTCGCGCGAGGGCGTGCAGCGCGATATATTGCCGATCATCGAGGGTTCGACTGTAATGACCAAGTACGGCCCTGTGTCGACCCAGCACATTCTTTTCATCGCCGCGGGGGCTTTTCACGTCTCCAAGCCGTCGGATCTGATTCCCGAGCTACAGGGTAGGCTGCCGATCCGGGTCGAGCTCGACAGCCTGACAGAAGCGGACTTCGTACGAATCCTGACCGAGCCGCAGAACGCGCTGGTGAAGCAGTACAAAGCGCTCCTGGCCTGCGAGGGGGTGGAGCTGGAGTTCACAGATGACGGAATCGCCGAGATAGCCTCCGTGGCGGCTCAGGTGAACGCCTCGATGGAGAACATCGGGGCTCGTCGGCTGCACACTGTCATGGAGCGCCTGCTCGAAGACGTGTCATTCGCCGCTCCGGACGTTGAGGACAAGAAGGTCGTCGTGGACGTCGCATTTGTCCGCGAGCGATTGGGAGATATCGTCAAAGACGAGGATTTGAGCAGGTATATATTGTAGGCCCCTTCAAGCACTCTACGTAGTCCGGCTTCCGTGCCCGGTGGGCGCCGATTGGGCGAACCGGGGGAGACTCTGTCTTTCGCCTGACGGCTCCGGTAGTGAATGCTCTTGGGAGAGGCGCTTTCCCGGCTTCCTCCGCCTCGTTGAGGGGCTTAAAGTCGCCGCAAACACCCGGTTTGCGTTCTATCGCAGCCAGCCCACGGTAATTCTACCGGGTTGACGATCCCGCGCTTTGCGGCTATGATGGGGATAACGCGAGCGAATCGCTGTGCTCGGCGAGGAGGCGAAGACAATGCCCCGATACTGGCCCGTCGCGCTGTGTTTGTGGCTGGCAGTCCCAGCGCTCGCCGTCAACAACCCCTACGGGGTCCACACACTCTCCCTTCCAAGCGGAGTCTACGATTGGGCAAGTTCGCTGACAGGCCCCGGCGGGTACTGTAAGTTCTTCTTCTACGGCATCACCAACAGCACGACCGGTCCTAGCCCCGGGTGGGCCAACGCCGTGCAATCGGCCTACAACCACGGGATGAACGTTATCGTCAGGATAGGCACGACCATGTCCGGCGGGGTGTGGACCAAGCCCGTTGCCGACCCGGACGGCCGGTATACCGCGTTCGCCCAGGCGGTAAAGCGTGTCGTTCAGGGATTGCCCAGACAGGACGGCCGCACCCTCTACATCGAGGTCCTCAATGAGGTGAACTCACCTATCGAATGGAGCAACGACCCCGATCCCGAGGAATATGGAAAATGCCTGGTGGACGTTCATAATGCCATCGACTCCATCGGGGACGGCCGAATAAAGGTCACCACGGCGGGGCTTGCAGGCGGAACCCAGTTCCTGGACCAGATGTTCAATCTGGTGCCGGAGTCGCTGTGGACCTGGGATGTGCTCGCGTGCCATTGCTATGCCATGAACTATCCGCCAGAAGTCAACATCCACAACGGCTATGCGCCCGGCCACATCTGCATCGATTCTTACCTGGACGACCTGGCCATAGTGAACGCGCACGGCCGCACGGGCGTGCAGGTGATGATAACCGAGACGGGCTATATGCTCGGTGACGCCAGCAACGCCGGTTATCCGATGATCGACGAGAACAACCGCGCAGACTATATTATGCGCGCCTTTCGCGACTACTGGAGCAAATGGCCCGAGGTTCTGGCTGTGACACCGTTCCAGTTCCGTGACAATAACTGGCAGAACTGGGACTGGGTCTACCAGGGCAGCGGCACCGATGGTTACGGCAGACCCACCAACGCCCACCAGCAGTACTACGACGTCTGGAACCTGGCCAAGCCGACGATGAGCCTGGGTGCGATAAGCGGCAGGATCACGGAGTCGGCATTCGGTTCGGCGCTCAGCGGGGTCAGCCTGACCCTCTACCCCGGAGGCCGAACTACGACCTCAAGCTC
>JBMFPI010000001.1:0-33600 GCA_049969195.1 Armatimonadota bacterium | reverse complement strand
CATATTGACCAGGAGGGCAAAGCGGCATAGAATAGGCGAGCCACCAGCCAACTTTCCACTATGGCTGGGACAGGCTCAATAGAACGCAACCCGGTGGTTTGCGCTGGCAAGACTGAGCTAATACGTTGCATAAGTTTGGCGCGTGTCGGATGGTATAGGCTATTGAAGATTCGTACAGTGCTTGTGACGGTTCTCGCAGCGCTGGCTGGCGGTTGCGGGTCCGGGACAAGGAGTATGTATACGCCGCTACCGGTTGTCGGCGGTCCCAATCTCAACGTGCCGAACTCCAGCCCCGCGATATCGACGAGGGAAGAATGTGGGCAGCACTCGGCCTGGACGATACTCGTCTATATGGACGCCGACAACGACCTGGAGTCCTCCGGCGTTGCCAATGTTAACCAGATGGAGATGATCGGATCCACGCGGGATGTGCACATCCTCGTGCAGATCGACCGCGCTGCGGGCCACGATTCTTCCAACGGCGACTGGACCGATACTCGTCGCTATCTGGTGACCCGCGATTTTGATTCCGACAAGATCAACTCCCTGCGACTTGACGACCCGCCGCTCGGCGAGCTCGATATGGGGAGCTGGCGAACGTTGGCGCAATTCGTGGAGTGGGGCATGCGCGAGTCGCCCTCCGACAACTATTGCTTGGTTATCTGGGACCACGGAACGGGGTGGCAGTTCAAGACTCTGGCACTTCCGCAGCACCGGTACATCGCCTCTGACGAAACGAACTATTCCGCAATGAACGTCACCGACATACCCAGGGCCCTTACCGGTAAAGGTATTTCGGTTCTGGCGTTCGATGCGTGCCTGATGCAGCAGATCGAAGTAGCGTACGAGTTGCAGGACTGCGCCGGCTATATGGTCGGCTCGCCTTCGGCCGAGCCCTCGCCGGGATATGACTACTTCTCCTGGATCAGCCGGGTAGCTACGGATACAACGCCCCAACAGTTGTGCGAGATTCTGGTGAACGAGTATGTCGCGGCCTACCCGCCGCCCCGCAAGGGCATTGCGCACAGCGCGGTCGATCTTTCCCGGGTTGGCGAGCTTGTCGGCGCGGTAGACGAATTTGCAAGGCTGCTGATCGGCAGCGGTGATCGGCGCAGTGCTCTGGAGTCGGCTCGTGTGTCTGCGCTCAACTACTCTACCGCCGACGGCAGTGCCAATCGCAATTATCTGGACCTGGTGGACTATGCTTCACGATGCGCGTCCGCAATCGGGGTCTCCGCTCAGGGTGCCTACGCGAGGTTGTCACAGGCCGCCGATAGGGCAATCGTTGCTGAGGCGCACGGCCCGGACATGCGGAACGCGCACGGCCTGGGTATCTACGTTCCGCCTGCCAACGCTTACACCGGGGGCTATGCCGCTCTTCGGTTCGCCGTCGACACGTCGTGGGACGAATGGCTTATCATCCGCGCCCGATAGTAAAGGCAGGGTTGGGGGGAGGATTGCCCGAGGTTCTCGTCATACAGTCATGTGAGATTATTGCGATAGGACGCAAAGCCGGCGCTTTCGTCGACTCGACGCTTCTGAGCCGCGACAATGGCTGGGCCGAAAAACTACGCGGCAAGGGCGGATAGGGCTTGATCGCGGCCGCGCAACGGCGTGGATCGGCAAGTCAGGGCCGTGGGGCATGAAGGAAGCCAGCACATAGCCGGTCCCAGATAATGTACGGCCTCGTCGCTAGATGCGGGCGCGGTGCCTGCGCCACCTCAGCCGGAGTAGCAAGGCCCCGGACGATGGGCAGTGGACGGGCGCATCGCCCAAAACGCGCCTATCGCAAGAGCCTGTCATGTCGGATCGCTGACAGAGGCTCGGCTGTCCGGCGTGCTGTCTGAGTGGAAAAGGAGGTTGAATCTTGAGGAAGATTGGCATCGGAGTGCTTGTGACAGCGGGCGTACTGCTGGCCATCGGGTCAGCATTTGCGACGCTTGCCTGGTTCAAGGTCTTCAACGAGTGCTACGCGCCGAAGCCGAACGGAGCGATCAAGAAGGCCAGGTGTGCAGTCTGCCACCTGGATACCGCCGGCAAGAAAGGCCTTAACCCGTACGGCCAGCTGCTGAAGGGCAAGAAGGTCGAGGCCGCCTCGCTGAAGGCGATCGAGCAAAAGGACGCCGACAAAGACAAGTTCTCCAACATCGCGGAGATCAAGGCCGGCACTTTGCCCGGCGACCCGAAGAGCAAGCCCACCAAGTAGCCCAGAGGGCAGGGCGCTGACTATTATTCAAGTGCAAGGGCCGGGTGTGTTGCCCGGCCCTCATTTGCCTCGTGTTGATCTCGTTCCGACCCGTGAGCTTCAGCCGAGGATCGCCTTCAGGTCTTCCTGGGGCGTCGAGATCGGCTTGATGTCGAACTTCTCCACGAGCGCGTTCAGGATCGTGGGGGAGATGAAAGCAGGCAGGCTCGGGCCGAGTCGGATGTTCTTGATCCCCAGTGCCAGCAACGTCAGAAGGATTGCAACCGCCTTCTGCTCATACCACGACAGTATCAAAGAAAGCGGCAGCTCGTTGACCCCGACTCCGAACGCCTTAGAGAGCGCCAGTGCGATCTGGATCGCCGAGTATGCATCGTTGCACTGGCCGATGTCGATCAACCTAGGAATGCCGTCGATTGAGCCGAAGTCAAGCTTGTTGAATCGGTATTTGCCGCAGGCGAGCGTGAGTATGACGCAATCGCTGGGCACGAGCTGAGCAAAGTCCGTGTAGTAGTTTCGCCCCGGCTTGGCGCCGTCGCAGCCGCCGATCAGGAAGAAATGCCTGATTTTGCCGCTCTTGACCGCGTCGATAATCGCCGGTGCAGCACTGAGGACGGCCTCGTGACCGAACCCGACCGTGATCGTCTTTTCCGGTTCGTCCTCGGCGAATCCTGGGGCCGCTAGCGCGGCGTCAATCACTGGTGTGAAGTCCTTTTCGCCGTTGGGCCTGGATCCGATGTGTAAAACACCCGGCATGGCGACCAAACCTGTCGTGAAGATTCGTCCCTTGTAGCTGTCACGTGGTTTCTGAATGCAGTTAGTCGTCATCAGAATCGCGCCGGGAAACTCGTCGAATTCCCTCACCTGATCCTGCCATGCACCGCCGTAATTGCCCACCAGATGCTTGTAGGCCTTGAGCTTCGGATAGCCGTGCGCGGGCAGCATCTCGCCGTGAGTGTAGACGTTGATCCCCTTTCCGTCTGTCTGCTTCAGGAGCATCTCCAGATCGCGCAGGTCGTGGCCCGAAACAACGATTGCCTTGCCCTTCACGGGTGTGATGCGGACGGGGGTAGGGGTCGGATGACCGTAGGCGCCCGTGTGGGCGGCGTCGAGGAGTTCCATCACCTTGAGGTTCAATTCGCCGACTTTGAGAGCCATACCCAGGAGCTCGTCGACATTGGGATCCGGTTTTGTGAGCAGATTCAGGCCATCGTGAAAGATCCCGTAGATCTGAGGGTCCTCTTTGCCCAGAATCTGGGCGTGATCAGCATAGGCTGCCGCGCCCTTCAGGCCGTAGGTGATGATCTCCTGGAGGCTCGTAATGTCTTCCCCAAGCAGCTCGCGGCGCTTTGGAATGCCTATCTCCAGCGCCTGAGCAACCAGTCCGTCGATGTCCCCCGCCGGAGTCAAGACGGCAGGTCCTTCCAGGCGTTCGGGAGATTCGCCGGCTTTGCGGCACGCCTCCTGATACAGGGCTCTGGCCTCGCCCCGGATGCTGTCGGCCTTGTATATCAGCTCAGCTATGCGTTCCGGGTCAAAATCCACGTTCGTAACCGTTGCAAAGAGCGCTTCTACGGTGAAAACGTCCACCCCGCGGTTGATGGCCCCGAAACTTCGGGCGCGATGCGCGTACATAGCGATGCCTTTTGTAAGGTACAACAGCAGGTCTTGCAGGTCGGCAGTGACTTCGTCCTTACCGCACACGCCGCGCTTCGTGCAGCCCGTTCCCATGGCCGTCTGCTCGCATTGAAAGCAGAACATACTCATACCGACTTTACCTCCATTTGTTCGTAGTCGGGGGTATTGTACCGCACATACGCACCCGCCACATTGACGCAGGTCAAGAAGGCAAACTCGGATGCGAATATGACCGGTTTTTTCACACTTGCGGTCATACGTCTACAACACGGCCGGTTTCGAGAGACTCAATCCCGGCCTGGATGATCTTCTGGGCAGCAAGGCCGTCCGCACCGGAGCCGTCGATCTCATCGGGGGATGCGCCATCGGCAATCTGATGCAAGAACCTGTGCAACCGATCTCGAAATGTGTCATCAAAGTCCCGAAACCCGCCGAAGACCGGGTTTGTGTAAACCCATTTCACGAGATTGTCTGCCGGATAGAGCGTGACTTCGCGCCACATGTCTTCGAGAACGAACCGCCCCTTCGTGCCGGCGACTTCGCAGCGCTCCATAGGGTGCCCGCGCGCGAGGTCGTAACTTGACGTCAGGTGGCCTACCGCTCCGTTTGCAAACTGCACGTTGAAAGAGGCTGTGGACCAGATATTGCGCCCGGGTGCCTTCATCGCGAAGCACTGGACCCGTGCCACATCACCGCAGTAGTAGCGCATAATGTCCGCAGAATGAGGATTCAGTGCCTTCAGGTGGAAGTAAGGCGAATCGAATGAGCCGGGCTTTCCAATCCATAACGCCACATTGCAGAACAACAGATCGCCAAGGCGCCCTTCATCTAGCCACTGCTTCGCAAGACGTGCCGCCGGGGTAAACTTGTGGTTGAGGTTGACAGCCAGGCATCGATTGTGCTCTCGCGCTACGCGCACCATTTCCTCGGCTTTGGCTATTTCGTTATGAATGGGCTTCTCGCAGAGGACGTGACAGCCTGCACGGAGCGCTTCGATCGTAGGCTCGTAGTGGTCGCTTCCATATTCGAATCCGCCTGTGGCAACGCTGACGACGTCCGGCCGCAGTTGTTGAAACATTTCTTCTGCATTCAGGAACCACGGCACCCCAAACCGTTCGCCGGCTGCCCTCGCGCGGTCCTCGATGATGTCGCATACGCCGACGAGCTCACAAAGGTCGTCCTCTTTGTAGACACGGGAATGAAGGTTGCCGATCGGACCGAGGCCTACGACACAAACGCGCAACTTCACAGCGTCTTCTGCCCCCTCTGAGTCTGCAGTTCTTTCGCCTGGAGCTCCTGGGCGGCGTGAGGCGAGCCTATGTGCAATGTGTCATAGGCTTCCTGAGACGACTTGAACTCCACGCCGTGCCCGTGCCAATTCAGGTTTGTGTACATCGGGTTGGTGCGACCAGTCTCGCGCTCGCGCTTCGCTATCCACTTCTGCATCCTCTCCTCGAGCATCCTGACAACCTCCGGGTTGTCATTGGCTATGTTAAAGTTTTCATCCGGATCATTGATAAGGTTATACAGCTCGATCTCCGGCTTGAAGTGGAAATCAGGCTCAAGAGCGTGGATGTACTTCCATTCCGGCGTTCTCCAACCGTGCTTGCGCATCCAGGTCGCTTCGGTTATGTAGAACTCCGGTTCCTGCACGCGCGGCTTTCCCTCGAACAGCGGAACCAGGCTGCGGCCGTCGAATTTGATCTTGGTCTTGATGCCCAGCAGGTCCAGAATCGTGGGCATTATGTCCTTGACCTGAACGTAGTCCTTGAAGCGCTTGCCCTCGGGAACCTTGCCCGGCATATAGAAGAACAGAGGGATGTGTAGTGTGCAGTCGTAAAGGCCGTGGTGGTCAAACCAGCATTCGTGGTCGTAGAGCGTTTCCCCGTGGTCCGAGTCGAACACCATCAAAGTGTCTTCCTCTATCCCGAGCCCGCGTACGGTAGCGATGATGTTGGCGATGCACGCGTCCATATACGCCAGGGCGCCGTCGTATTGGGCGATGATGTAGTCTTTGTCCGTGCAGCCCGGTGGGAACCAGCTCGCGAAATAGTCGCAAAACGGCTTGAAGCTCATAACCGGGTCGAGGGAATGGTTGTCGGGATCGAACTCGTCCCCGTCCCAGAAAATGCGCTCGAAGGGGTAGGGCGGCAGATACGGTGAATGTGGGTCCATGTGCCGCAAGAACAGGAAGAACGGCTTCTCGTCGGCGGCCAGGCGCTTCAGCTCAGGGATCGCTACCTTGTTGAGGTTTTCGGCCTTTGGGCTGCGACCTTCCGCCCAGGATCCCCAACCTGGGAAGTCGATGTAATTCTGGAAGCCACGTGAGGCCTGATTGCCTGAGAACCCCACGCACGTCGTGTTATATCCGTGCTCGCCCAGTACCTCGGCAAGCGTCTTGACGTGACTGCCCAGCATCCCTTCGTGGCGCAGGGCAACTACGTCTGTCCCGAAACAGTCCATGCCCGTGAACATCGATGCGTAGCCCGGCGTGGTCGGAATGGACGGGCTGAACGCGTTCTCAAACACACATCCTCGCGCAGCCAGCTTGTCCATGTGCGGGGTGGTCAGCCTGTGATATCCGTACAGACTCATATGGTCGGCCCGCAGGCTGTCAATACCGAACAGTACCAGATTGGGTCGTTTCTTCATCAGATGTCCTCTCGCAAACATTCTGTGAACCATGAGTGGTGCGGTGTCTCAGGCTTTCGGCTTAGACGCGGCCCCGGTTTATCCCTTCAGGGCATGCCGATTGCGGCGGCGTGAGTTCGAACATCTGCTGTCCGGAAATTAGGTCACTTGCCGGAGTATGCTGCCAAGCCGAGCAGTTGGTGGGTTGTGCTACCTGATTGTATCCGCGCATTGGTGTTTATCAGATGTTTCGGGAGGTTTCTCTTGAAATACCCGTCGGCTACGGGTAAGTTTGCTATCCGGCGGGTGCCCTTAGGAAGTCGTGTTGATCTGATACATCCTTCGCCGATTTAGGAAGCGCTTTCGCCGCGGTCGCAGAGGCAGGTTCAAAACTCTTCCTTGTGGTCGCGGGACATCAAGTCGTGGACTGCCCTGCGCGGCGGCTTGCCCTCAAAAAGCACGGCGTGAACCTCGCTCGTGATCGGCATGTATACATCGAGTCGCCGGCTCAGGAGATATGCGGCCTCGCAGGTGTGCATGCCTTCGGCGACCTGGCCAAGCTCGCGCAAGCTTTCTTCGAGCGTTTTGCCCTGGCCAAGCATCAGCCCAAGGCGCAGGTTTCGCGAAAGACGACTAGCGCACGTGGCCATCAAATCGCCGAAACCCGAAAGGCCGGTAAACGTCCGCGGGTCCGCGCCGAGTGCCGTGCCGAGGCGAATCATCTCCATCAGGCCCCTTGTTACCAGGCTGGCCTTGGTGTTGTCGCCGTATCCGAGACCGTCGGATACCCCCGCGCCGATGGCGAGCACGTTCTTCAGAGCACCGCCCAGTTCGACGCCGACCACGTCGGAATTGCGGTACACGCGGAGGCTTGGCGCCCAGAATAACTCTTGCGCGGCGGTGGCTCGCTCCGCTGATGCGCACGCGACAACCGTGGCTGTCGGAATATCCCTTGCCAGCTCGACGGCCAGATTGGGTCCTGAAAGCGCAACGCACGCGTTGCCAATTTCGTCCCCTAACTCCTCACGAATGACCTGCGAACCCCTGAGTCCGGTAGTGCTCTCCAGTCCCTTGCCCGCATTCACAAGAAGCACCCCGGCTGAGATCCTGTTCTTGAGTAGTCGGGCTACCTCTCGGACCCCTGTACTCGGGATCGCGAGAACAACCGCTTCTCGGGCTGCCAGCGCTTCGTCGATGTCACTGGTGGGGTGAATCGCATCCGATAGATGCACGCCGGGCAGGTAGCGCCGATTTTCGCGGTCGCGGGCAATCGCCTCGGCCTCTTGAGGTATGCCCCAGAGATTGACCGGGCACCCTTTTTTAGCCAGCAAGACCGCGAGGGCCGTACCCCAGCTCCCGGAACCCAGTACCGCTACGTTCAATTTGCCCCTCGTAATGAAGCGCATCGATATATGCGGCCGTGTCTGACAGCGCATCCGGCTCGTCAGACACGGCCGGAGAAGAGTTCCCGGCGCGCTCCGCCGGAAAACAGGAGCCGCAACGCAGGTGCGGAGGAAGCTTCCTACAGCAATGCCTTAGCGACCTTGCGAATTGCTTTCGCAGTCAGGTCGCAGTCCTCTTCAGTCATCTGCGGTGGTATGTCGAGATGGATCGTGCGCCCCAGGTAATCCAGCGTCTTTGGACACATATCTGGGCTGTATTCGGCCTTGCCCCCGCGCTCGGTGTAGTAGTGGCAGGTGTAGGGACATCCCTCTGGCGTGGCCGTAACCTTGTCCATTATCATCTTCCAGTGAGCATAAATGTGCCAGTCCGGAACGCCTTCCGAGTAGATACAGCCGGCCGGAACACCCTCCGCCGCGAGCGCCCTGGCAAACTTTTCCGTTGTCTCGCCGTCCTTGAGGAAGAATATGAGACAGATTGCGGTGTCTCCCGCCTCGTCGTTCAGACGGCGAAACGTGATTCCCGGGATGTCAGAGATCTGGTCCTTGATTCGCTTCTTATTGGCGCGCATTCTTGCGAGCAGGCCGTCGAGCTTGCGAAGCTGCGCCAGCGCGACTGCCCCGTGGAGCTCGCTCATGCGGAAGTTCACGCCGGGAAAGACCTCGCCTTCGTATCGCGGTAGACCGAAGCGGTCGGGCCGCCAGCAAGCTGCCGTGTCGTGATAGGCCTGTGCTCGGTCGTAGAGCAGGAGGTCGTTCGTCACGACCAGTCCGCCCTCGCCTGCCGTGATGATCTTGTGATACTGAAGGCTGAAAGCGTTACAGTCTCCAAAGGAGCCGAGCCGCTTGCCTTTGTAGCTCCCTCCGCACGCCTGCGCGACGTCCTCGACCACCTTCAGATTGTGTTTTCTTGCCACCGCAAGGATTCGGTCCATGTCACACGGTGCGCCGCGCATGTGGACAGGTATCACGGCCTTTGTCCGCGGCGTGATCTTCTTCTCGAGGTCATCGGGATCCAGGGTAAGCGAATCATCAACCTCAGCGATAACGGGTATGGCCTTCGCCGCGACGATGGCCGCACAACTGGCAAAGAAGGTGTATCCGGGCACGATGACCTCGTCGCCCGGTCCTACGCCCACCGCGATCAACGAGCATATCAGGGCGGAGGTGCAGGAGTTAACTGCCAGTGCGTACTTCATCCCGATCAATTTGGCGAACTCGACCTCGAGCTGCCTCACCTTCGAAGGAGCATCCGAAGGCCCGTAATACCGGAAGAGGTACTTGTGTTCAAGTACGTCCAGGATTTCGGCCTTTTCCTCTTCGCCTATCTCCAGGCCGCCAGGATACATGGGGGGTGTCTGCGTCGTCTTGACCGGCATGCCGCCGTCTATGGCCAGCTTGTCCTCAGCCAACGCCATTTGACTCTCCTTTTCAGTTGCGTAATCGGCTGGGCGACGCATCCAGATGGGACGGCTACGTCCCCGGCAGTCGCCCAGTCTTTCATTTAGCCCGAAACGCGGCGAATTCCTCTTCTGCGGGAAACTGAACGGCGATTCGTTACCCTTGGTGCGGGCAGGGTTGCACATCCTGCTGCTTGCAACAAGGAATTGCTGCGATGGAATACAAATCCGGGGTTTCCGGCGATTCGACGCTCCCCCACTAAGCGGCAAAATCGCCGAAAACGGGCTCACGGCAACAGCCTAACTAGGAAAAACCTGCAAAACAGGCCGACGTTCCATTAGTTGAGGTAGACTCTGGCGACACGGGAACCCAGCGCACAAAGCACTTCATAGGGTATCGTCTCGACCAGGTCGGCGATGCGTCTCAGGTGGAGGTAGTCGTATCCGCCCCCGTACAGGACAACCTCGTCGCCGACGGCGACGCCCGGCACTTCGGTGACGTCGATCATAGTCTGATCCATACAGACACGGCCGACTATCGGCACGCGGACGCCTCGAACTGCCGCCTCGCCCCTGTTCGAAAGCCGGCGAGAGTACCCGTCGGCGTAGCCGATCGGGATCGTGGCGATAACGGATCTGCGTCTGAGGGAGTGTGTTCGCCCGTAACTGATGCAGGTCCCTGGTGGACATTGCTTCAGGAACACGATGCGGGTCTTGAGAGTGAGAGCCTCTCTGATTGGAATGTCCCGCGGAACGTGGTCCGACGGATAACACCCGTATAGCATAATTCCGGGCCGAACGGCGTCGAAGTCGGCTTCCGGGTATGCCAGGATCCCGGCGCTGTTAGATGCGTGCGCGAGCACGGCCGGGAAGTACTCCCTGACAACGTCCACGATCTTTCTGAATGCGGCGATTTGCGACAAAGTAAATGAACGGTCAGGCTCGTCCGCGCTGGGAAAGTGTGTGAAGATGCCGTCAACGCTGACATTTGGCAGAGCGGCTATCTTCCGAGCGAACTCGACTGCTTCCTCGGGCCAGATTCCGATTCGGCCCATTCCGGTATCAACCTTGATATGCACGGACGCCGTGGCGCCGCGCCTTACGGCCGACTCTGAGAGCGCCCGGGCGAATGACAGGTCGCAGCAGGTCGCGATCACATCGTGTTCGACAATGGCATCCGCGGCGCAGGGCAGGCTGCATCCCAGGATCAGGATCGGCGCAGAGATGTTCGCTTTTCGCAGCTCGATTGCCTCTTCGATGCACGCGACCCCCAGAGCGTCCGCGCCGGCCTCCAGGCAAACACGGCTCACCGGCACCGCCCCGTGTCCGTAGGCATTCGCCTTGACAGCGGGGATTATCTTCACGCCCGGCCCGACCCTGGAGAGGATGGCCCTGAGGTTGTCTCTGATCGCCGAGAGGTCGATTTCGGCTGTGGTTGGCCCGCTCAACTTTCAGCCACCACCTTGTTCCTCAGCACCCCGATGCGCTCGACCTCCACCTCCATAACGTCGCCCGGAAACACGGGTTTCATGCCTTCCGGAGTGCCGGTGGAGATCACATCGCCGGGGTACAGAGTGTGATAACGCGAGATCCAGCTTATGAGATACGCTACGCTGAATGTCATGCTGCGCGTGTTGTCTTTCTGGCGGACCTCGCCGTTCACACGCATTTCGATGTCTAGCTCGAGCGGGAGGGTGATCTCGTCGGGAAGCACAATCCAGGGCCCCATTGGGCAGAATGTGTCTATCCCCTTGCTTCTGAGCCAGGGGTGCGAGTTTGTCAGGTCCTTGTGCTGGATGTCGCGGGCGGTGACATCGTTCAGGCAGGTGTAGCCGGCGATGTAAAGCGATGCGTCCTCCTCAGCTATGTTTGAGCCTTTTCTTCCGATGATCACGGCGAGCTCTGCTTCCGGATCTACCCGCGTCAGCCACTTTCTATATACAACGTCGTCCTCAGGGCCGACGACCGCGGTCGGCGCCTTGGCGAATACGATGGGTTCTTCGGGGATCTGCACGCCGCTTTCGCGGGCGTGAGCGGGGTAATTGCGGCCGAGAGCATAGATGGCGCGCGGTCGGGCGATTGGGGCCGTAAGCGTGAAATCATCGGCATCCGAGAGCATTGCAACGAGCCCGGTGCTCTCCACGAACTCATCTACTTCCCTTAGCAACTCCGGGTCAACAAGTCCGGTGTCGAGAAGATCCAGCATATCCGCAACCGGGAGAGGCATCTCGTCAACGGCGATGCTGAAAAGCATGATCGCGCGAATGAGGTCGTACGGGCCGTCGAGTTCATCACGCCACATTCCTACGCACTCTTCGCCGCTCTCGCGGCGGTAGCTAACCAGTTTCATCTAAGTTTCTCCTCGTCCGCAACGTTTGCGACAACCTCATACTATCGGGCACTGGTCTCCGACAGGCGGAAGGTTAAGCTCCGCGCGCACAGTTCAAGCCCCGGGTTCTATGCATGGGGAACTTGCTCTTCCAAACAGCCAGTCTTTCCCCAGCGGTTCACCCGCACGTTAGCCGGGCCAGCGCTATCATTACGGCGTTGTTCGCGGCGTGACAGACCATAGACGGCGCCAGGGAACCGGTGCTCTCCCTGAGAATCGCGAACACGATGCCCAGTGCCAGCAGCGGCACAAACATAATCGGCGACGTCGGGTGCACCAGGGCAAAGACAGCCGCGGATAGAACGCTCGCGCCCCACGTTCCGATAACCGCGCGCAGAGCGCTGTAGAGCATTCCACGGAAGACCGTTTCTTCCACAACGGGTGCCGCCACGACGGCCAGGGTCACAGCGACGACAAATGCTGGGGTGCCTTTGAGCATCTCCGGCACGATCGGATGCTGAGGCACTGCAGCCTGTCCGGAGAATGTCCGGTACAACCAATACACGGCCGCAGCGGACCCGTACGCGATCGGTATGGCCGCGCAATAGCCCCCGATTCCCCAGCCAACAGCCTTCGTCAACGCAATCGGATGGAAGCCGATCTCTCGGGCGTCCTCGTTCGTAACGGATGTAAGCCAGCGCAATACACGCATCGCCAGCGCAAACGCGGCCACAAGGGTGGCAATCTGGCCAGTCAGATGCACCGTTGCGCCGAGATTCGATTCAGAATCCAAAGTGGAGACCAGGATTGCCGTGGCAAAGCACAATTCCAAGACCGCCTTAGCTACAAGGAAGACCAGAAGCGCTAACAGCGGCACCTGAGGCTGTATTCGCGGCCGACCCCCCGAAAGGAGCCTGCGCCGGTTTCGGACGAACCCCGCTGCAAGTCCCAGTCCTACAACGCCGGCCAGAACTATCACAAAAACCAGCACCGTAGCGGCCATATCACTGCTACGCGCCGGAAGGTGCTCAACAGCCCGCGGCGCAGGCTCGTAGACGGCGGGCACTGCATTTAACGCTGCGATGGCTCCGACGACCACCCCCAGCACCATCAGGTACCAGCGCCAGGCCTTCGTCGCAGGCGGCAGACGGCTTTCCACGGGGCGCTACCCGGCATCCGCCGACCGAAGCGCTGGGAGCGAGGGTTCATCACCGGCTTCCCCAACTTCCTGCTCCGGGGCCTGGGGCTCGGGAGGCAAAGCCTGCTGCGCGGCAATCGTCCGATTCTCAAGCAGCTCCTGAAAGGCCGAGACTGTAGCACGCAGCTCGGCTACGAACCGGTCCCGCGCTGCTTCTAGGCGCCCGATTTCGGCCCGCACGTTTTCCAACTCGCGCTGGGCGTCTATATTCATCCTGACCCTGGCCTGCTCAGCCTCCTGAAGGATCATCTCGGCCTGACGGTGCGCATTGGCCCGCAGGTCATCAGCACTCTTCTGAGCTATCGTCAGAGCACTGGACATTGTCGACTCGATCTTGCGAATCCTGTCCAGTTCCTGTTGAAGTACTTCTGCCTTGCGCTGGAGTTCCGACTTCTCGGCAAGTGCCTGCTCCAGAGCTTCCCTAGCCGCGCGCACGAATGCGTCTACTTGATGCTTGTTATAACCCCTCAGCGCGGTCTTGAACCGCGTATGTGTGATTTCGACCGGTGTAAGTGCCATCTCGGCGCCTCCAACCAACTGCCGCTCTGCCGCGGCAGGTCGCAGACTTGTGCGACCCGGCGCTAGCCGAGCTCTTTCGCGCGGTTCGTTGCCGCCTTGACTGCCTCGATGATAGCCGATCTGAACCCGGCCTTCTCGAGCGCGTCAATGCCTGCAATAGTCGTGCCGCCCGGGCTGGCTACCTGATCCTTAAGCCTTGCCGGGTGTTCGTCTTCCTCGACTATCATCCGTGCGGCGCCCAGTACGGTCTGCGCCGCCAGCTTGCTCGACAGGTCTCGCGGAATCCCGACGCGTACTCCTGCATCCGAGAGAGCCTCGATCATAACGAACACGTACGCGGGTCCACTGCCGCTCAGCCCAGTGACGGCGTCGAGTAGATTCTCCGGCACTTCAAATGAGATTCCGACTGAGTCGAATATCCGCTTCGCTATGGCGACCTCAGCGTCGCCAGCGGCCCTGCCGCGCGCAAACGCGACCGCTCCGGCGCGAATTCGACAGGGAGTGTTGGGCATCGCACGAATTGCCTTTGTGGCGCCCGGCAGACGTGATTCAATCGTCGCCAGCTTAACTCCCGCGGCTATCGAGATGACCAGCTTGTTGTCGGTTAGTTCCCCGGCGATCTCATCGAGCACTTCCGGCACGATTCCGGGCTTTACCGCGATCAAGACGATATCCGCGTTTCGGGCTGCGGAGGCGTTGTCGGAGGCTATCGTCACCTTCAGCTCGCGCGCGAGCTTCTCGAGTTTGCCCGCATCAACGTCGGCAATCGTAATGTCGTCCCTTTTGATTACGCCCGCGCTGATCGCGCCGGCAGCGAAAGCCGACCCCATTATGCCGGCGCCGACGATAGCGAGTCGCCCGACTTGAGCCGCCATAGTTTGCTCCTGATGACTGTGCAACAACCCCGATTGCAACGGAACGCAGACTCAGCGTTTTCGCCGACTCAACGCTGCTCGACTGAGCGGGAGAGTCATCAAAACGCGCCTACCGCAACAACCTCCGCGAGGATCCGACTCTTGCGTCGGCTCCTCATCTACTAATTCTCGCGGAACGGGCCCTGCACTTTTCGGCCCTCGCCATTTTCTACCTGGATCATGCAGTTCGCCGGTGCAAACAGGTAGACCCGGTCGCCGACCTTTTCGACAAACCCGTTCAGCGCGTACACGACTCCGCTCAAGAAGTCGATGACCCTGGTGCACACCTCGGGTGACGCTTTCTCGAGGTTCACGATCTGCTGGTGGCCCATCTTGAGACCGTCGGCAGCCTGCTGCGCATTCTCAAACGATGCAACCGTCAGCCATACAGACACGTGATTGATACGCGATGAACGCACGCGAAGAGGCGCCGGCCTGTGTCTGCCGCCCGGATCTTCGACGAGGTCGATCTCCTCTTCGTCGTCGTAGTAGTCCCAGCCCATACGGTGCTTGAGGCGTTCCCACAAGCTCCGCGGCTGGTCGTCGTAGTCTTCAAGTGGCGCTGCTCTCACGTTATCGACCCTCCCAATTGATGGCGGTGCAGGTCACGGTTGGGTGCTGGGCGACCACTCCGAACCACTGACGTTTGCGCACCTATATAGAGTATCTTTCTGATTGTCTAGCACGAAAACACAAATCTACCACGGCGGAGGCTGTGCGATAGAACGCAGACAGGGCATTCCCAGAGATTCGACGCTCCTTAACTCAGCGGGAACAACCGTCGAAAACGCGGCTATCGCAATTGCCCGTAGCGCGAGACCGGCGCCGTCCAGCCGAACCAGGCTCATCAGTCCAGTTGTGTACCCTGGATCAAGTTGAGAATCTTATAGAGTCTTTTGCCCGCCCCGGTTCGCCGTGCCTCAGTGCTGCGAAGGGACGGCCCCGGCCCTGGGGCCGAAAATGGCCGTGCCGATCCGGACCATGTTCGACCCTTCTTCAATCGCAACTTCAAAGTCTTGGGTCATCCCCATCGACAGGTATTGTCGCTGCTCATTCGGCAGCCTGTCCCAAAGCTCTTTCAACTTCGCGAAATACGGCCGTGTTTCCTCCGGGTTTGTTACTAGGGGTGCCATCCCCATCAGCCCGCATACCCGTACTCCCGTAACCTGCGATATCTTTTCGATGAGCGGTAAAGCCTCCGACGGCTCAACACCAAACTTCGTCGCCTCGCCGCTGATCTTGACCTCGACCAGCACGTCTATGCACTTTCCGGCTGCTTCGGCTCTCCGACCAATCTCGCGCGCAAGCGCCTCGCTGTCTACGCTCTGTATCATACTGAACACTTCCACAGCGTGCCTGGCCTTGTTGCGCTGCAGGTGTCCGATCATATGCCAGCGGGCTGCATCGCCGATCTCGCTGTATTTGGCCTCGGCTTCCTGAACGTAGTTTTCGCCGATGTCGGTGACACCGCAGGCCAGTGCTTCTCTTACCTCGGCCGTGCTGCGCGTCTTGGTGACCGCCACCAGCGCGATGTCGCTTGATGTCCTCCCCGACTTCCGCGCGGCAGCGTCGATGCGTTCCATCACCAACCGCAGGTTGTCTTTAACGCCGGGCATACCCCTACCTACCAGTTGAACAGTATGGCACGCGAGTCCTTCCGCGTCAAGCACGCATTCGCGACCGCTTCTCGCCGTCTGGAGCAGTGTGCTCTTAGGCGCAACCTCCCTTGTTTGTGTCGGCAGGAAGGTCGTGAAGTGCCTTCTGATACTCCGCCCACAGAAGCTTCTTGTCGATTCCTGAATCAATGACTTCCCAGGGCAGCACCTCATCTAACGGTCGAGGCCGGTGTAGATACCATCCGATATCGATGCCGGTCTGCCGGACCGCCGCACGATAATCGCCGTTGGTTGCAAGCGCCGCCTCGAGTAGTTGTCCCATTCGCCGGTCCCCGCGCGCGAGGACGCCCTGGATTATCGCCAGTCTCGGGCTTTCGCCGCTCAAAGAGACCCTGGGAATGGCGCGTATTTGCCTGGACAACGCCGCATAGCGCCGTCTAAGCACGGTCTCACGCTCCATAGGATGCCACTGAAATGGAGTCCAGGGCTTCGGCACAAAGCTGCTGACGGATGCCTCAACCTCAATCGACGGAAAATCTGCCGCAAGCCCCTCGAGCAGGTCGGCGATCGAGTCTACGTCGGCATCCGTCTCACTCGGCAGCCCGATCATGAAGTACAGCTTGACCTTACGCAGGCCGGCGCTGCAGGCTGCGGAGACCGCGTTGGCTATCTGATCATCCGTGCACTCCTTTCCGATCACCCTTCTCAGCCGTTGCGTGCCGGCCTCAGGTGCTATAGTCAGTGTCTTCTGGCCGCCAGCCGCCAGCAGATTCGCCATCTCGGGCGTCACCGTCTCAAGGCGCACACTAGACACGCTAAACTCAGTGCGGGATGTAACGATTCGCCTGCAGAAATCCGCTACTTCTGGATGGTCGAACACCGCTGCGCCGATCAGACCCGTTCTGCGCGACCCGACAGTCTCCGGGAGATCTCTGAACCTGACGGGACGACTAATCCAGCCTGCGGCGCAGAACCGGCATCCCCTGCCGCAGCCGCGTGAAACTTCTATCAGCTCGATCTCACCGAACTCTCCATCGGGCGAATATATGCAAGAATTCTGCGGATGTTTAGACAAACATCTACACACCGCCCGCGTTGCGCCGCGGCCATAGGACGGCACATACACCTCGCTCAGTTCTGCGAGCGCCCTGAGTAATCCGGCCCGGCCTGCGCTCCTGTGCTCAAGAACCGAAGGGACTAATCGAGAGAGAACGTCCTCCGCGTCGCCGACTACGAACGCATCCACGAAGTCGGCAAGCGGCTCCGGATTCAGCGTTGCACACGGTCCGCCGGCTATTACCAGCGGGTGTGAGTCATTTCGATCGACCGACCTGATGGGAATGTTGGCAAGCCGCAAAACTCGAAGCACGTTGAGGTAGTCCATCTCGAACGCGATCGAGAAACCCACGATGTCGAACTCGGAAAGAGGGGATTGGCTCTCCAGGGTAAAGAGCTCTGTGCCGGTTCTCTCGTGTTCCTTGAGATCTTCCGGGTCCGGCACGAAGACGCGCTCGCACGAAGCATCGGGAAGATCGTTGATCATCCGGTAGACAAGCTGAAAGCCCAGCGAGGCGATTCCGACGCGGTATACGTTGGGATAGGCGAGGGCGAAACGAACAGGTGCGGCGCGGTCAGCCTTGACCTTTCGCTGCTCCGCAGCAAGCCTTGTGCGCGCTTTTTTCTTGAGCTCGATGCCCACAATCTCATGTTAGTCTACGCACGGGCCGCAAGCAATACGCTTCAAGTCCCTAGGCTGTTACGATAGAGGCATTTTCAGTGATTCTGCTGCTCGTATGAGAAGCATCTGAATGCCGAAAACACCCGGTCTAGGTCTAATGCAGCAACCTCGAGACGCCGGAGCGTCGAGCCGTCGCGCGTCGAATCCGCCTGCAACCGGGCTGGCGAGGCCTAAGCCCGGCAATGCCTCAGCGCCAAGTCCGAGCCCGAGCTAGTCGGGCGGCCACGCGTCGATTTGCGTGTTGATGTCCTGCGGCAGGTACGAGTAGAGGTCGGCGTTTTTCAGGTAGAACTTGATCTTCTTGTCCTTGTCCGTCAGCTCCGCGGGGAAAGACCTGGTTTTCCACTCAAGCACATGGCAGGTCGAGTCGCCCACAAACGGCACGCATTCTGCTCGTGAGAAACCGTCTATCACGTTGTTGTGGCGGTCTACCAGCTCGGCTAGTACATAGCCGCCGGGCCTCATGCGAGCGTTGATTGCAACACGCGGAGTATTGAACACCTCGCGCCTGCTGATCAGCCAGCCCTCTTCATTGCCGGCGCTCATCGAGCAGAACCCGTCCAGTCGCAGGGTAGCGAGGCCGATTGCGCCCTTGATCTTGTCGAAGTCGGCGTCGTGAAGCCTGTCGAACCCGCCGTAGTAGAAATACAGCTTGTCGTCAACCACGACCGGCGCCCGTGCCGTGTAGATCATGCCGCAGTCGAAGTCGTGAGGCCACTTACCGAGTGCGAGAAACGGCTCGCGCGTCGGCGTGCGCGTCCAGTTTATCATGTCCCAGCTCCAGGCAAGTTGCACATCCACAGTGCACGGGCTGCCCTCCTGAGCCTCGTACATAACCTTTGGAGACGTGTACTTGCCGTATTTGATCCATCGGGCGTGGTAGATCCACGGCAGGCCGACATAGCAGCCCTGGTAGCAGAATACGGGCATGCCGTAGACTTGAGTTGCGTCCGGGTCCAGGTCATCCGCGGCGAAAACGGCAGAGTCGATAGGCTTGTGCCAGTTGATGCCGTCGTTCGAGAACGCAACGCCGACCGCGCGGTGTCTTCGGCTGCCGCTCTTGAGCGTGGATACATACCTGTTTCGGTAGGGATCATAGAAGAAATTCACGACGTCGCCGCTGGAGAAAAGTTTCATGTACTCGGGCTTCTCGTGCCAGCGGAAGCGAAGCCCGTCGGAAGAGAACGCTACGTGCGGCCCTACGTCCCCGCGTCCGTAGCTGTAGACCGCCCAGCGTTTGTCCTCCGACTCCGGGTCGGCCAGTTTCATCACGCTGGGAATCCCGCATTCGCTTTCAGCAAAGATGTTGTTCGCGGTTGAACCCAGACACTCCACAATTCCCAGGTCTGGCTTGAACCAGTTGATACCGTCCCCCGATTCAGCGTACAGAGCGCCCGCGTGGATGCCGGGGTCCGGGTTGATAACCTGGTACCACATCTTGAGCTTGCCTTCGTCCCACATAACAGTGCCGTAGACATACGGTCCCCAGCCTTCCCAGGGTCGGTCCTTCGGCATCACGGGGTTTGCAGGATGCTTTTCTGCGGCGTGAAAAATGCGGCTGAGCCCCTCGGACTCCTCGACGACCATGGCGTCCAAAAACAGCCGCCGAAACGGTGGGCATCCGACAATCGGTTCTTCCAGGACGACTGCTGACACGGCTAAATACCTCGAAGTGCACGTTATCGGCATCGGTGCCGGATGTAGGTTCGACAGTCGTGCCGAAAAGCCCTGCACCGCTCGGAATGACTGTTGGCGCCGCGCCTAAGTCTGCCGAAAACGCGCCCGATGATGTCCTATCGGAGAAGTCCTGCTTTGGCTGCTTTAGCGCGTTGAGCGTTTCGGAGGTTGTTACGCGCGCTCGGATGATGAGGGTTGATTTTCAGAACGGTTTTGAACTCGGCAATTGCCAGATCGTACTTGCCTTGCAGGGCGTATATGCTGCCGAGGTTGTTATGAGCTCTTTCGTACCTGGGGCACTGCCGAATTACGAGCTTATATTGCTCGATCGCCTTGTCGATTCTTCCGGCCTCGCGATACGCCTCAGCGAGGTTGTATCGCGCGTCCGTATACTCAGGATGGTATTTCAGGGCTTTCAGGAGGTTTCTAATGGCACCTTCAGTATCGCCCTGATCGATGAGCTCGGTTCCCAGGCCGCAGTAGGCGAACGAGTTCTTGGGGTCCACCGCTATGGCGCTGGTGAAAAGCGTGACGTTGTTTCGCCACACGCCGATTCTGGGATACGCCGTTGCGGCTAGCGCGGCGATTACCAGGCAGCTTGTGATCCCAAGGGCAATCGATCCTGCGACCTGCTGCCGCCCTTCGCGTCTTCCCAACACATCGGGAACCCCCCATGCTATCGCCACGAATATTCCGATTAACGGCACGTAGGTATACCGATCCGCCATCGCCTGCTTGCCGACCTGTACGATGCCGATCACAGGCACGAGCGTTATGAGGTACCAGAGCCATCCGACGGTGAAGTAGGGTCGACTTCGAGCCACTCGGATCGCGGCTACCGTCAGCACAATCAGGCCGATAACCGATCCGAGAACCTGCCAGACCGGAAGACCTCTCCCGGGGTGTAGATACAGCATCGACAATCCCACCGGCCAGATCATCTTCCACAGATAAGCGAAGTAGGCGACTGCGGCGTTAGCCAACCTTACGCCAATGGGGTAGTCGGCTATGCTTGCCACTGCTCCGCCGGACTTTTGAGCCCACAAAGTGAGCACACACGTGATGGCAGCAAGTACAAATAGGGGCACTTTCTCGACGAATAGCTCGCGGTAGGACCGCGTGTCGCGGTGAAGAGGCCACAGATCCAGCAAAAGAAGCACGATGGGTAGCGAAACCAGCATCGACTTCGACATCAACCCGAGCGCATAGGCGCCGACAACCCACAGGTACGCCCTGGTGCCCGGGTTCCGTACGTAACGCACGTATGCCATCATTGTCAACAGCCAGAACAATGTGCTCAGCACGTCTTTTCGCTCCGATATCCAGGCTACCGACTCCACGTGCAGTGGGTGCACCGCGAACAGAGCCGCGACGAACGCACTCGGCCACCGCCGGCCTGTCATTACGTTGAGCACAAGGAAAAGCAGCACTGCGTTGGCTGTGTGCAGCAGTATGTTGCCGAGGTGGTGAAACCCCGAGTTTTGCTTTCCCAGGCTGATGTCGAATAGCCAGTAGGCGATAGCGGCCGCATCGGTGTCCGCCATAAGGGATATCCAGGTGAGCGGATGCCAGTTGGCCATGTAGTTGGTGCGGAGTGCCCAGAGCACAGTCTGGGACCGTACGCCGATTCGCACCGCAGGGTTTTCCTCGGCGTACTTGTCGTCGTCGAAGCTTGTGAAGTCGAAGTGTACGGTTTGCCAGTAGATCGCAAGGGTCAAAATGGCAAGACCAATAGCGATCCATAGATCAGGGTTCCTGAGGTTTTTTCTGCTCACGTCACTTCACCCCCAAGCGTTCCTCGAGCGTTTGCAGGGCTCTGCGGGCGCTTGTGCTGCCTGGATCGAGCTGAAGTGCTTTTCGGAAGCTTCGAACTGCCTCCGCCGTGTTCCCGGTTCGCGCGTACGCGACCCCAAGATTCAAATAAGCTTCGACGAACGCAGGGTTGCGCCGGATCGCCGCCTGAAAACACTCGATTGCTTCGGTCAGCAGGCCTTGCTCCACGAGGTCACAGCCGAGGCCGTTCCTAGTAATCGGATCCCAGGGCAACATTCGAAGCGCCCTGCGCACATGGTAGCACGCAGACTCACGGTCCCCATTCGAGAGCAGCGCACAACCGAGATTGTACTCCGCGAAACCGTTGTTCCGGGTGACCCGAACGGCGCGGCTGAACAGCGTGATACTATCCCGCCAGTAGCCGGTTTGTACGAAAGCCGAGACCGATAGGACCGTCAGGATCGCACACAGAGCGCCCACGGCGACGGCCGTCCGCCGCCTGCTTCCGACAACAAAGTCACCGACAGCCCAGGCCGCAATGATGAATATGCCGACCAACGGAACGTAGGTGTACCGGTCGGCCATCGCCTGTCGGCCGACCTGCACCAGGCCGATCACGGGAATCAGCGTAACCAGATACCACATCCATCCCACAAGTATATACGGTCTTCGGCCTCGCAGGCATACCGCTACGGCTGTAACAATGCCGAGGGCTACGGTAGAGGCAACGGTCTGCCACAAAGGCAGATTCGGTCCCGGATGCGGATAGAAACAAGCCAGGCCGACTGGCCATATCGCCTTGACGATGTACGCCGCATACGCAACCACGGCGTTTGCCAGCCGCGCACCAATTGGGTAGACGTCCATCGCCCGCATCGCTCCGCTGGCCCTCTGAACCCAGAATGTCACAACGCAAGACGCCAGCGCCGCCGCCAACAGCGGGATCTTTTCGATGAGAATCGAACGAAACGCCCCCCGCCTGGCGATGCGGCCCAGGGGCCAGTAGTCTACCGCCAGCAGTACCAGCGGCAACGAGACGAGCATCGGTTTCGACAGGAGGCCAAGCACGTAGAGCAGGAAGACCAATACGTACCGGGCACGATCAGGTCTTCTTACGTAGCCCGCGTATGCCAGCATCGTGAAGAGCCAGAACAATGTGCTAAGCACGTCCTTGCGCTCGGCGACCCACGCGACCGATTCCACGTGCAGGGGGTGCGCGGCAAAAAGGGCCGCCACGGCAGCGCTTCGCCATCGAAATCCGGTGAGCCTGAGAAGAACCGCAAATAGCAGGATCGAGTTGGCGGCGTGCAAGAGAACATTCGTGAGATGGTGTCTGCCCGGGTTTAGGCCGCTCAAGCTGCAATCGAGCATATGCGACAGCCACGTGAGCGGGTGCCAATTGGCCGCGTAGGGCGTAGTGAACGCCCAGGCGATACCGCGGAGCGTGAGGCCTGCTTTGACGTACGGGTTTTCGGTGACGTAGCGGTTGTCGTCCAGGTTGGTGAACTCGAACCGCATCGTCTGGAAATAGATAGCGAAGGTCAGCCCCGCCAGAAGCACTGCGATCCACACATCGACGGGGTGGGAGCTTTTTCTACGCATGCCTAGGGAGCATCTTCGAGTTGATCAGTCGCCACCTGGCCAGGCGAAACTTCAGCCCGGTCGCCAGGCAGCCGAAACCGTAGATCACGCTGCGTCGAAAGTTGATTGAAGACGCCTCGGCGAAATACTTTGTAGGACAGCTTATCTCGGCGATCGTGTGGCCGAACCACGCGATCTGAGCAAGCATCTGGTTGTCGAATACGAAATCGTCCGAGTTGGCATCCAGAGGGAGCTGCTCGAGCAGTTCGCGCGAGAACGCGCGGTAACCGCTGTGATATTCGGAGAGCTTAATGCCCAGAAGCACGTTTTCGACCATTGTAAGAAACCGGTTCGCAACGTACTTCCACAGCGGCATACCGCCTTTGAGTGCGCCTCGGCCGAGCACCCTAGAACCGATCACACACGAATACAAGCCGTTGCCTATGAGAGCGGCCATTGCCGGGATCAGCTTCGGGGTATACTGGTAGTCGGGATGGACCATGATCACGATGTCGGCGCCTGCGTCCAGTGCAAGCCTGTAGCATGTCTTCTGGTTGGCCCCGTAGCCCATATTCTCCGGGTGAACGTGCACTATGACGTTCGGCAGCGTCCTTGCAATGGCCACCGTGGCGTCCTTGCTCGCATCGTCCACCACGATAACCTGGTCCACTACCTCCTGCTCCATTACCTCCTCATAGGTGCGGCGCAGAGTTTGCTCGGCGTTGTAGGCAGGCATTACCACAACGACTTTCTTGCCTTTGAACATTCGGCACCCCTGTGTTCAGATGCTGCCCCCGGAGCCACATATCAGGCCCTTGGGATAGCGTTTTCGTAGATTCTCCCGCTCAGTCGACAACCTTCGAATCGCTAGGAAACGCCGGGTTTGTTTTCTATCGCAACAACCTCAAGTCTAACAGCGAGCGAGTTATCGGTCAAACGGCCGGGCAAGCAGGCTGTTGCAGTACGCGTGTTTTCGGCGATTCTCCCGTTTGGTTTCAGTCTTGCCTTACAGGCGCAAATGCCCAAGACCCCCGTCATCGTGAACTCGATTCAGGATCCATCCATTGGGCGCCTGGGTGCCGAGATAAACTCAGCATAAGGTGATTCCCGCGCAACCGGACTGTCCAGCGGGACGTTGAAACCTCGCCGAACTGTTACTTTGCCCGTTGTGTTTGTTCCACAGCCACAGCAAGAGCTTCTCTGGAATCCGCATCCTCCGGATTGGCCTTGAGCGCCGCGCGGAGGTGCGGAATAGCTTCGGCATATTGCCCGCGCTTGACGAGCGCGAGCCCCAGATTGCTCCGTGACACGGGATCGCCGGGTTTGAGTTTGACCGCGGCCCGGAAATGTTTAATGGCTTCGTCGAGGTCACCTTTCTGCGCAAGCATCACGCCCAAGTTACAGTACGCATCGAACTTCCTCGGGTCGATCCGCACTGCCTCCCTGAAATGTCGGATGGCTCCGTCGCTATCGCCCTGGGTGGCCAGAGTGGTACCTAGGTTGTAGTGAGCAAAAGCGTTGTTCTTCGTTACAGCAAGGGCGCGGGTCCAGATCGAGTTGTCGTTGCGCCAATAGGCTGCCTGTCTGTGTGTCGCGAACGCCAGCACGGCAACGATCGCGACTGCGGCCCCTATGCCCGATCTGCCGGCCCAGACCGACAGCTCCCCGCGGCCGAAACTCAGCCTGCGCGCCAGATCAGGCACACCCCACGCGACAATGACGAAGATGCCAATCAGAGGCACATACGTATATCGATCGGCCATCGCCTGTTTGCCGACTTGAACTAGTCCGATAACTGGTATCAACGTTACCAGATACCACAGCCAGCCGACGAGAAGGTAAGGTCTTTTGCTCGCATGGCGTACGACAAGAACAGTGACTGCCGACAGAATCACTCCAGACATCGCGGTCTGCCAGACTGGGAGAGTGGGGCCGGGGTGGGGATAGTAGCACGCAAGGCCCACAGGCCAGACGGCCTTGATCAGGTATTGGAGGTACGCGGACACGGCATTGGCCAGCCGCACGCCCAGTGGGTAGGCGTCGAGTGTCGCCACCGCACCTGTCGTCTTCTGCACCCAGAACGTGACCACACACGAGGCGAGTGCGAGCACGAAGAGGGGAATCTTCTCCATCACGAAACCGCGAAACAAGCGCACGCCCGATAAAGACGACGACCCGCGATGCAGAGGCCAGTAATCCAGCATCAAGAGCACTAGGGGCAACGACACGAGCATGGGCTTTGACAGTAGGCCCAGGATGAACGCGACGATAACCAATGCGTACTTCGCCGGCCGAGGATTCTTGACATAACGCGCGTAGGCCAGCGTGGTGAGTAGCCAGAAGAACGTGCTCAGTACGTCCTTGCGCTCAGCGATCCAGGCTACCGATTCTACGTGGAGTGGATGAACCCCAAACAGCGCTGCCACATACGCGCTTGGCCACGCGCGGTTCGTCATCCGGTTGAGGACCACGAAAACCAGCAGCGTGTTGATGACGTGAAGGATCACATTCGTCATATGATGCGCGCCCGGATCCAAGTCGCTCAGCTCCACATCAACCATGTGGGATATCCACGTCAGAGGATGCCAGTTGTTTGCGCGCCGCGCTGTGAATGCCCAGAGGATGTTCTCGCGGGTCAGCCCGCCGAGGACGTGCTGATTCCCGGTTACGTAAACCCGGTCGTCGAAGTTGGTAAAGTCGAACCCGCATGTTTGCCAGTAGACGGCAGCCGTTATGACAACCAACGAGACGCATATGAGCACATTGAGCTTCGTGGACACTTCACATCACTGTAGCTTTCGACGCCGCTGACCGTCACTTCATAACGAACCTGCGAGTTTCGATGACGATCCGGGTCTTGCGATCAGGGGTTCTGGGGAGTATCTGGACCACGTCGTCGATTACGTCGCTCGGGCCGCTGATTTGCACGCCGTCGTCGCAAAGGTAAGTCGTCCTGCGAGAGGCGCGCTCGGCCCAGGCGCGGTCGGGTGCGAAACGCGTCTCGGTGAGTCCGCGGTCCAGGAGTCGCCCGATGTAGTCCCCGCGGTGATTTTCGTCCGGTATCGCTTCCGAAGCGATCGCCTCGATGTCGAGCTCGTCACTCTGAGCGAGCGTTCGGACGGCGTTCCTGAGCTGTGCTGCCGACTCCTCGCCGATCTCATCGATGCGCGATTCGATCCACCTCTCGGTTTCCTTCATCACTAGCTGCGTCATCTGCCGCGGCGTCGCCACCTCCTCCGCTTCGAGGAAACCATCCAGCCAGATGGCCGCAGACTCGGGATCCTCGTCTTTCCAGAAAGGCTGGTTGCGGAAGATCAGGTCATATCGCGCATCGTCGTTGTAGGGCTGGAGGATAGCGAACCTTCCCAGATGCCGGGTCGGGTCGGGGAGGATCTTTACCTGTTCGAAATCCGCCACATTGGACCGGCGCACATACGCCGTAACCGGATCAAGTTTCAGGATGGCGAGATATCGCTCCTCGGAAGTTGGGTCTGTGAAAAGAGCAACGGCAAGGTACGTTTGAAAATCGGAGAGCAGACGTGTCTGATGGGCGAACCACTTGCCGATTACGGCGCACTTCTCCACAAACTCGTCCGGCGCGGCCATCATTTGCGCCGCACAGGCGGAAACGGTCCGGTCGGAACCTCTGAACTTGCCTGCTTTAGCGCCCGGTGACTTCGCGCAGTTGCGAATGTGTTCCTCGAAGAAATGCCGCAAGCCTTCAGAGAGGACCTCTTCCCTGTCGGCGATGTCCGGCTCATCCGAGAAGTTGCTTATCCCGTGTATCGCCAGACGATTAATTTCTATTGCTTCGATCGGTTGCATCAACGATAGACCTCCAGAAACGTGCAAAGGTCACTTCGTCGAAAACGAGCACTTTCCCTTGCCGCTCGGCAGGAATGCCGATGGAAGCGTTGAACCAGCAAATATGCAAGACTGGCGACCTTCCCAACTGAGCTGGTCATTCTCTCAAAAGACGCATTTTACCGACTGCCGGAGATACTACTTCTACTGGCGCTTCTGGGGCCAGGATCCGAAGCTGAGATGGAAGCTCTACGAAATGCGCAACATTACCACGCTTTCTATGCTGCGCGGGAAGGTCACGCACCAGGTCATCGCAGAATCACTGGCCGCACTGCGCGAAGGGCGCCGGGTCGATCTCGACGCCGCGCGCGAGCGCATAACCTCGCTGATGCGCGAGAAGATGCGCGAATCCTATTACAGAGTCTGGCATATCGACAACCGTCCTCCCGGCCGAAGAGCCTCGGAGTTCACGAATCTCCTGGAGCACTACTACGGATTCCCGGATACCGAACGCAGAGCCAGGGAAAACCGCGACGTCGCCGCAGCTTCCATCGAGAACCTTTTCAGGTCCAAGCTGTGGGTCGAAATCGCCGAAACTGATCCAGCGACCTGGATGGCGATGGACGAGGATGGGTTTCCATCATTCGAGCTCGAAGGGATCAAAGTGTATGCGCGTCCCGATTTTGCCTGGTTCCAGGACCGGCCGGCCATTATAGATTGGAAAACCGGCGCCGCTGATGACGACGACCGGCGACAGCTCGTCCTTTACTCACTATATGCTCGACACAACTGGGGGTGGGAACCGTGCGAGGCGCGGCTCGCTGCTGTATACCTGCAGCCAGTATTGAAAGTCGAGACCTTCACGCCCACCCCGCAGGATATCATGGACGTGACTGAGCTCGTCAAGAGCAGCTTTGAGGAAATGCTCGAGCTCGAGCCGGTGGCGTTCGAGGATGCGGACATTAGCCGGTTCCCCTTAACGGACAATCCGGATCACTGCCGGTGGTGTCGGTTCCAGGGTGTGTGCGAGGGGGCCAAGCGGCTGGGAGATGTTGAATAAGCAAGCCTACACGCGCAACTGCGCGGTCGAGAGACTGCTTGTGGTATCCCTGAGGTTGTTGCGATAGGGCGCAAACTCAGCGTTTTCGGCGATTTGATGCCTCGCGACTGAGCAGGATAGTCCCCGAAAACGCGGCTATCGCAACAACCTCAATAGCGATTCAGCGCCCAGATCGCATAGTTCAGAACCCCTGCGAAGCTGACCCAGACCAGGTACGGGACCAGCAGGATTCCAGCCGCAATCGATGTCCTGAGAAACAGCAACATCGTGGCGAAAATCGCGCCCCACAGCACCACCAGCTCGGCGAATGCCGGCCCTGGCGACTTCAAGCCGAAAAAGATTATGGACCACAGCGCGTTTAGAACGATCTGCACCGCGAAAAGGACCAGCCCAGGTCTGACGTCGACACCCTCGCCTCGGCGGCGCCAAACCAGCCATGCGGCGATGCCCATCAGGACGTAAAGGGTCGTCCAGACGGGACCAAATACCCAATTAGGCGGGTTGTAAGGCGGCTTGCGAAGCTCGGCATACCACGTTCCTAATGACGACGCTGTGAACAATCCGCCTATACCTCCCGCTGCCTGGCATACCAGCAGGAAGGCAATGAGTGACAGGATATCTCTGGTCCGCGCCGACATATTTGTCCCTCGCATTTCGAAGACTTCCGCCTTCACGAGCCCCCGTAGTCAGGGCGGTGAGCGGCCGTTACGATAACAGTCAAACGCAGCGCCTTCGACGATTCAACACGCACGCACTAACCTGAGGAATCGCCGAAAACGCGTCGGTCACAACAGCCTGACCCACTAGTATCTCACGCATTATACCACCGGGGTAACAGTTCTTTACACTGAGATTGTTGCGATAGAAATCACTCACGACGTTTCTCGGCAATTCGAAGCTCCTCGATTAGGCAGGAGGGTCGCCGAAAACGCGCCCGCAACAACGATCCGAAGTGGAGCACCATCTCAATTTGCAGGACGGGGTAAAATAGAACTCCCTCTCCCCTTGCGGGAGAGGGTGGGGGTGAGGCGTTGGGTATGCCGAGCGAACCTGAGTCTGTCTGCCGCAAAGCGAGCTCGCGGCCAGCCGTGCCTGAGCCGCAGAAAAAGGATACTTACGGAACAGTTGAGCGTTCCCCGGAGCACAAAAAGCTCCACGAAAACAACGCGCGAAATGCACAGATTGCTCGCCCGCACCCCTTGACAATGACTTTCCCTGTCCGTTAGAATATTTTGGCACTCGAGAGTGGAGAGTGCTAACGGCCCGCGGAGGATGTCTCCGCAGCCTCTGACTTTCAAAATTCATACAGGAGGTGACACAGCACAATGATCAAGCCCCTGGGTGACAAGGTGGTCGTCGAACCGCTAGAGGAGGAAGAAAAGAGCCCCGGCGGGATCATCTTGCCCGACACTGCCAAGAAGAAGCCGCAGGAGGGGATTGTGGTCGCTGTAGGCCCCGGGAAAGTCCTCGATGACGGCTCTCGCGGCGAGATGGCTGTCAAGGAGGGAGACAGGGTGATCTACGCCAAGTACGCCGGCACTGAGGTCACGGTCGATGGCAAGGAATATGTCATCCTCGATCAGGATTCAATCTACGCGATAAAGACATAAACGGAGTCGAAAGTCGGGTGCGAAGATCAAGTGCCTCTCTTCGTGATATATTTAGCGCTCACTTCTGACTTCCGACTCTTCCGAAGGAGGGTATTCTATGGCAGCTAAGATAATCAAGTTCGACGAAGAAGCCCGAAGGGCCCTGGAGCGAGGTGCCAACGCGGTAGCCGCCGCGGTCAAGGTGACACTCGGCCCCAAGGGTCGCAACGTCGTGTTGGACAAGAAGTGGGGCAGCCCCACCATTACCAAGGACGGCGTCACCGTTGCCAAGGAGATCGAGCTCGAGGATCCGTATGAGAACATGGGTGCCCAGCTCGTTCGCGAGGTAGCGTCGAAGACAAACGACGTAGCCGGCGATGGAACAACTACTGCCACCGTTCTTGCCGAATCCATCGTTCGCGAGGGACTTCGCTACGTGGCCGCCGGCGGCAATCCGATAGCCGTCAAGCGTGGCATTGAGATGGCGGTGGAGAAGGCGGTCGAGGAGATCAAGAAGCTTGCGATCCCCGTGCACGGTAAGGAGGAGGTCGCACAAGTAGCCTCGATTGCCGGCAACGATCCCGAGATCGGTAGTGTCATTGCCGACGCGATCGACAAGGTCGGTCGGGACGGCGTTATCACCGTTGAGGAATCTAAGGGCACCGCGACAACGCTCGAGGTCGTCGAGGGCATGCAATTTGACAAGGGCTACATCTCGCCCTACTTTGTCACCGACGGTGAGCGGATGGAGGCGGTGCTGGAGAACCCGGCCATCCTGATCCACGAGAAGAAGATATCCGCTGCGGCTGATCTGATTCCGTTGCTGGAGAAGATCGCGCAAACCCGGAAGCCGCTTCTGATCATCGCCGAGGACGTTGAGGGCGACGCGCTTGCGACGCTCGTCGTCAACAAGCTGAGAGGCACGCTGCAAGCCGCTGCTGTGAAGGCTCCTGGCTTTGGTGACAGGCGGAAGGCGATGCTGGAAGACATTGCCATTCTCACCGGTGGCACATTTATCTCTGAGGACCTCGGCATCAAGCTCGAGAACGTCGACATGTCGATGCTGGGCGGTGCTGCGAAGGTGGTAATCGACAAGGAGAACACCACCATAATCGAGGGCAAGGGCAGCGCGGAGGCCGTTCAGGGCCGAATCGCTCAGATCAGGAAGCAGATCGAGACTACCGATTCCAACTACGACCGCGAGAAACTCCAGGAGCGTCTGGCCAAACTCTCAGGCGGCGTTGCAGTGATCAAGGTCGGTGCGGCTACCGAGACCGAGCTCAAAGAGAAGAAGCACCGGTTCGAGGACGCCCTGTCCGCGACTCGCGCGGCAATTGAGGAAGGCCTCGTTGCTGGCGGTGGTGTGACCTACGTCAACATACTGCCGAAGCTCGAGAATATCGGCGATGACCCGGATGAGAAGGTCGGTGCTCAGATCGTGCGCCGCGCGCTTGAGGAGCCGCTTCGACAGATCGCGGAGAACGCTGGCTACGAGGGCAGCGTGGTCGTCGAGCGTGTGAAGAGCGAGAAGAAGGGTATCGGCTTCAACGCCCTCACGGAGAAATACGAGGACCTCGTGAAAGCCGGAATCGTCGACCCAGTGAAGGTCACTCGGAGCGCGCTCGAAAATGCTGCATCGATTGGGTCGCTGATCCTCACTACGGAGTCTCTGATAGCTGAAAAGCCCGAGCCGAAGACCCCGGCGACCCCGGGTGGGCCCGGCGGAATGGGCGGCTACGACATGTAGCAAGACGTAGCAACCCGGACACCTGCTCCGTGCCGATGACTCCGTCGTGTCAACGGGCATACGGGGCGGGTGTCTTTTTTTTGTGCTACAGGCACCTATCCTCCTGCGTGCTGTGGGAACGGCTATGTCGCACTCGCCCACCGGATGTGCGGGAGGCTGAGTTCCCGCAGCACAGGAGCGTCAAATCACCGAAAACGCCGGATTTGCGTTATATCGCAGCAATCCCTGTATACTTGAGTAACTGAAACTCCGGAATGACAAACAGGGAGCAAGCCTCTTGACTGAACTCAGATACGCGGGCTGCGTGTGCGCACTGCTGCTTGCCGTCTTGTCGGCGCAGAGCGTTTCGGCGCGGCCTAGAGTGATGGTAAAGGCCGATACGGCCGAGGTTTCTACGAGCCGTTACCTTGCCAGATTGGCAGGGGGCTCGCTGGTGTATTTCAAGGACAGGGCCACGGGGGAAACGCTGCTGTGCGGAGATAAGCTCGCCCCGGCG
The DNA here is from genome assembly GCA_049969195.1 of Armatimonadota bacterium. Taxonomy (GTDB): domain Bacteria; phylum Armatimonadota; class UBA5829; order UBA5829; family UBA5829; genus CALJES01. The sequence continues at coordinate 2,287 of JBMFPI010000001.1, read as the reverse complement.
GTTCACTTTGTAGAGAAGGGATCGTCGATTGTTGCGTCCCCGGACAGGCCCGGGAGTTTCACCGCACGCATCGGGGCAGCCGACAGGGTCAGCTTTACCGGCCGAATCCGGCACGCGGGCTGTGACGCCGACGTCACGATTAATGTCAGGGCCGGGGAGGACGAGCTGGTCGTTTCAGGTCGAACAACGGCCGACGGCAGGTTCGAGGGTCTCGCGTCAATGAGCTTTTCTCTGGGCTCGACACTTTCCCACACCCAGGTTATCGTGCCCACAACCGGCGGCAATGCCTATAGATCCGACGGTTTCCGAAGCGTGCAGAGTATGGAATGGCCCATAACCTGGGAGGCTGCGATGCTTCAGGTGCAGGGCAAGCACGGTGGTATTCTGATCTGCGCATTTGAACCGTTCAAGCGGTTCAAGAACCTGCACCTTACACCCGGCCGTATCGGATGGAACATAGTGCTGGAGTCCGAGAACAACGCGCCCTTTGAGGGTAAGCGAAGAGTGGAATCGCTCGAGTGGCACATTCGACCGTACAAGGGCGAGTGGAGGCGGGGAGCGTCGATTTACCGCGACTGGCACCGCAGGACATTCAGGCCCAATCCGTCCGAGGAACCTGCCTGGGTTCGGGATATCCGCGCCGAAATCCACTGCACGACTGACCCGGCTGCCTTGGATGCGCTTGTGAAAGCCGGTGTCGACCCGGGACAGACGATTTTATACGTCTCCGGATGGCGCGCCCATCCCTATGACGTCAACTATCCGGATTACACGCCGGCCGACGATCTTGCGCCCTTCGTAGCGAAGGCCCACGAGCTGGGGTTCCGGGTGATGCTGCACGTCAACTACTTCGGATGCGATCCCAAGATGCCGGACTACGAGAAGTTCAAGCCGTTTCAGATCAGGCATCGCTATTCGGGTGCGCTGCAGTGGTGGGAATGGCCGCCCGGACAGCCCTCTATCAGATTCGCCTACATCAACCCCGCTTCGCGAGAATGGAGGACATTTTTCGTCGCGAAAATGGCGGATCTCGTGCGTCGAACCGGCGTTGATGCGCTTCACCTGGACCAAACCCTGTGCATCTTCAACGACAAGAGCGGCCTTGTGGACGGCCTCAATATGGCTCAGGGCAACCTGGCGCTTCACAGGGAGCTCAGGTCGGCGATACCCGGGGTGGTCTTGAGCGGAGAGGGCTTGAACGAGGTGACAATGATCCACGAAGCCTTTGCCCAGCGCCACGTTGCCGGCGTCTATCCCCACACTCAAACGTTCAACCGGGCTGCTATTAAGCAGACTCATCCAATTTGTGCCTACCTCTTCGGTGCGCGCACTAGGCCCTACGACTACCTGGCCAGCGGGTCCCCGGATAGCGAACAGTTCCACCTGGCCTGGAGGGATGCGTATCGTCATTGGGGTGTGCTGCCGGGCTTCGGGTGGCCCGAGGCAGCTACGGTGGCGAAACCGACTCCGTCGGCGCGGCAGGCTCTTCAGGAGATCATCGTGCATCAGAAAAACCGCCTGGAGCCGTATATGGACGGCCCCTGGCCGTCGTGGGTCGACTTTCCGTACCGTTCGCACACGGGGGAGCCGTTTGCTTATGTCTCGCTGGCAGACGGCTGGGCACTGTGCCGGACTGACGAGCGGCTCAAGCCGGTCGAAGAGCATGTGAGGGTCGTGACGGGCGTCCGGTCGGTGCGACTTCCGGGGACGATTCCCAACTCATTCTGCTATGACCGATCTACCATCTGCGGTCTGGACCCTGCGCGGTACTACGTATACTTCTCCGAGCCTAGAGACCCGGGCGCCTTCCACATTGAGTGCGAAGGCCGGTCTGCGACCATCGAATCTGCCTGCGCCGGGCCGGTCGTAGGGTTTATACGTACGTCCGCTACCGACGTATTGGTCGAAGGGTTTGATCTCGTGTCACGGGCCGAGGCGTTCTATGTTTCTCCTTCGGGCCGGCGAGAGCCGCTGACGTATGAAATTCAGGAGCGCACCGGTGTTGCCGTGCACCCGCGCGGCTCTGGCTTCTTTATGCATCCGCAGTGGAAAGGTGATGGCGGCGGATGGGGCGCGGCCGAGACGCTATTCCGGCTATACGTACCGGAGTCGCAAGGGGTGAAACTGGTGGCGGAGTGCAGGCTAGATTCTGGGGCGGAAGGCCACAGCGGCGGCGTTGTGTTCCGGGCGGTCGGTGAGTGCGGCGGCAAGCGTGTTGAGGCCGAGGCGACCGCCCGCTCGGCTGTGCCGGTCGTCCTTGAGCTGCCGCTGGATCGCTTCGCCGGAA